>JALRDT010000098.1 GCA_023262125.1 Candidatus Nanopelagicaceae bacterium
ACCACCACGCAAGTTTTAACTATTGGAAATGGTGAAATCGAATCAGGTCTTATCGACCCACCTAATTTCGGTTTTGAATATTCACCTATTGAAAAATTAGTCGGCGGTGAGGCATCAGATAATGCCAAGATTGCACTTGCGGTCTTTGCAGGAGAAAAGGGCGCTCCACGAGATGCAACAATTTTAAATTCAGCTGCGGCTATAGCGGCCTATAACAATGATGCAGAATTGGATTTGGCGACTCGTTTCGAAGAGGGGATAGCTGCTGCCAAAGAAGCAATCGATTCTGGTGCGGCACTTGATCTATTAAATCGCTGGGTTAAATTGACTCAAGCAATCGCAAAATCATAATTTGAAATACGAGCGGCTTGCGAGTTCGGTCCGAAAAGAGCGAATGAGTATTCGCCCTCAACTTTTACCAATCTGACGCCTTCGCTTTCTAAATAATTAAGTATTAACTCAACCTCTTCATGATTTACTTGTTGCAGAAATCCACTATTTGGTACCTTTTCAGCGATTATTTCAAGAGTTTCAATGGCAGCAGAGACGGAAGTAGTTGGAGTAGAGATGTTGGTTGCCGCCAATCGACCATATTTGATCGAGGCAAATTCCCATTGGTCACCCAAAGGTTTAGCAACAATTAATTCTGGAATTTTGGCGATTGAATGTAATCTTTCAATTCGGGCTGCTGCACGCAGTAAGTACGAATACCGGTCCCGAACCTCAATTGCTTCTTCAAATTTCTCAGCTAGCGAAAGTTCCGTCATCTTTGAATTTGAGAAGTCGTGCATTACTCGAAAGTCATTTTCTAGAAGATTTTGATAGTTATAGATCAGCTCGTTGTACGAAGCGATAGATTGATTTCCGATACAAGGTGCGCCACATTTATTAATCTCAAAGAGAATGCAAGGGGCAGCAGTTTTGATACTTTTTTCAGTTATTATGGGTTTGCATTGGCGAATTGGTAAATACTCGTGAATTGCAGCAATAGCCGATTCAATGGCAGCGCCGCCTGATATTGGCCCGATAACTCCAGCTGGATCAATGGGTGCACCTTTTGAAATAACCAATCTTGGGAATGTTTCATCGGTTAATTTGATCCAAGCAACTCTTTCCGGATTTCGCGATCGCCGGTTATATCTAGGTTGCGCACCTTGGATCAATCGAAGTTCTCGAACCTGAGCCTCAAGTGCGGTCGGGGTGAGTATGCAATCAATGCTCTCAGTTATTTGAATCATCTCTCTGATACGTTTACGTGTTTCATTAGAAGTGAAATATGTTCGAACTCGAGACCTGAGATTCTTTGAAGTTCCAACGTAGAGTGGATCACCTTTGGCATCTTTGAAAATGTATACGCCAGGAGAAGCGGGGATGTTTGCGGCTAAATGTTTCTTTGCAGCTTGCGCTTTAGTAATTCGATTTGAAAACTCTTTAAGCTCTTCAAGAGTAAAGATGCCAAATGAACCTAATCTCTCAATGAGCCCATGAAATACAGAAACTGTAGCTCGAACATCATCCAAAGCTCTGTGAGTGGGCGCAGTATCGGTATGGAAAAAATGGGAGAGCGACTCTAATTTGTAATTTCGAACTTCATCCTTAGTTAATACTTGGCGAGCGATTTTCACTGTATCCAACACTTGAAATTTTGGGAAGTTATATCCCAGAGCGTTAGCAGCGGCCTTTAAGAAACCTATATCAAATGGCGCATTATGTGCGACTAAAACCGTCTCAGTTTCATTACCGAGAAATTCAAGAAGTTGCGGGAAGACTTCTTCGATCCTTGGGGCTGGCAATAACATCGCTTCAGTTATTCCAGTTAATACAGTAATGAAAGGCGGCAACGGCACGCCTGGGTTAATTAAGGTTTGGAATTCGCCAATTACTTGGCCACCGCGGACCTTTTGGGCACCTATCTCTGTTATTGCATTTAAACCTGGCGAACCTCCGGTTGTTTCGAGGTCAACAATCACGAAGGTGGTGGCAGAGAGATGGCGCCCTAAATCTTCAAAGCTTGCCTGCCATGACACCTCATTCACAATCTGAAGAGTAAATTAAAGCCATGACAACTGCACCTCATGGATGGTTATCGGATTTTGCTGCTGACGGAAGTGGTCCAAATGCAAAAACAGGAATTGTGCTTGTACATGGTTTTACCGGCTCTCCTGCTGCGATGCGCCCCTGGGCACATTTCTTGAATGATCGAGGCTACACAGTGCGCGTACCTCGTCTTCCAGGTCATGGCACCAAATGGCAAGATTTAAATGAAGTTTCTTGGCAAGAGTGGCCAGATCGTGCAAGTAAAGATGTTGAAGAGCTTCTCGCAAAATGCGATCGCGTTTTCGTTTTCGCGCTCTCAATGGGTGGAGCTACGTCAATTCAAGTTGCTCATCGTTTCGGTGAGAAAATTTCTGGGCTAGTTTTTGTTAACCCAATGATCACTATTAAAGGTCCGGCGCAATATTTTCTTCCATTAATTTCCAACTTTGTACCAAAATTAAAAGCAGTAGGTGGAGATATTAAGCGCCCCGGTTCCAGCGAATGGTCTTACGATGCTTTGCCACTAAAGGGTGTTGTTCAGCTAAGAAAATTGCTCAAAGATTCAAGAGCTAAACTTCCTGAAATCAAGGCTCCTTTCATGATTTTTCACTCTAAAGATGATCACGTGTTACCGGTTTACAACACTGATATCTATATGAATGAGATTGGCTCTTCGCAAAAACAGCGGATTGAGTTAATCAATAGCTTTCACGTAGCAACTGTTGATTATGATGCTGACATAATTTTTGAAAATTCATTATTGATGTTGGCTTAGTTCCAACGATCATCAATTCCTGGATCTCGACGAACTAAAATTTTCCAAATTTCATCAGGTTCAAAACCGGTAGCAAGTGCTGCTTCAATGGTCATCGAGCCGAGTTCGGTAATAGAGACATCTTTGGCGAAAGTTTCTGCATTCGGGTAGACCTGATTAAGTCGGTTCCAAAACTCACTAATTCGCATTTGTCAGCGCCAATCCAATTGCAAGTATTGCTATGCCAACCGCGCTAATCGCCGTAAGTGCCCGCCTAATTCCGGGTTTTTGGATCCATTTGGAAGACTTATCAACCACGGTAATCATTAGCGAATACCAGGACATAGAAATTACTGCCCATACGCATGAAAGAATAAAAATTCCCCAACCAAGGTTGAAATTTTGAGGCACAAATTGTGGGACCAAGCCGACGCTAAATACCGCAGCTTTGACATTGGTTAAATTAGTGGTAATTCCAATTCGAAAAGCAGGACCAAAAGTTTTTGCCTTTTCACCGGATTCATATTCAAACTTTCCAGCCTGATTCTTTAATTGCAATAGCGTTTGAATTGATAGCAAAGTCAAATAGGCAACTCCTGCCCACTTTAAAATATTGAAGGCAGTTTCTGAAGCTTGGAAAATTGCAGATAATCCGACGCTACTTAGGATTCCCCAGATAAATAAGCCTGTGGTGTTTCCAATCACTGAATAGAAAGCTGCTTGCTTGCCGCTTAGAATCGATTGACGTAAAACCATTGCAACTCCCTGACCAGGTACCGCAACGATTACAAGTACCGTAAGCGCATACGCGGGAAGGACTTGAAGTAAATCAATCATGCGGCCGAAAGTATCAGGTTTAAGATAAGAAAATGAGAAAAGGTAAGGCTTTCGAATGGATGGGCGTAGTTACCGCCATCGCCTATTCCTTATTAGTGGCATCTAATACCGGACTTGAATTTATTGGTTTTACGCTCTTACTACTGAGTTCTTTTTTGATCGGGATCTGGGCCTATCTAGGTAAGCATCGAGGAATTCTTTTCTTGCAATTCTTTTATGCCACAGCAGGCGTAATCGGAATGATCCGTTGGTATAACTAAATTGAAGTAATTTCTTCAAGGAATAATGATGGTGATTCCATCTTGTATTTGGCTATCCATCTCTTGAAGGGCCCTTGGAACTTCCTCAAGAGTAATACTCTTCTTAATAAACTTACTTGGGTTCAACTTGCCGCGCTCAATCATCGAAAGCATCGCTGGATAATCTTTTGCGGCCATACCATGTGAACCGATAATTTCAAGTTCCCATGCAATTACTCGAGCCATGGCAATTGGTGTTAATCCGGATTCTGACAGTAAGAGGCCCAATTGGATGTGCTTGCCAAGACGCCGTAATGATTTAATTGAAAGTCCGGCGGTCACTTGGCTGCCCAGTGCATCAACAGATATGTCGGCGCCACCAAGTGATTGAATTTCAGATACTGCGACTTCGCTTTGAAAAAGAAAATCCGCACCAAGTTGACGCGCATTTTCTAGAGCAATTTCATTAACATCAACGGCCGCAACCTTTGCGCCAAAAGCTTTTGCAATGGTTATTGCAGATAAGCCAACGCCACCACAACCATAAATTGCCACTAAATCATTAGATTTCAATTCACCTCTAGCAGTTAATCCTCTAAATGCGGTTGCAAAACGACAACCCAGAGCTGCGGCAGTTTCGAAAGTAATGGAATCGGGCAATTTGATTAGATTGAAATCGGCATTTCTGATCTCCACAAATTCTGCAAAGCTGCCAAAATGAGTAAATCCAGGCTGCGTTTGTACTTCACAAACTTGCGCATTTCCTGACTTGCACCATTGACATGTTCCGCAACCATTTACAAAGGGAACTGTTACTCGATCACCAATTTGGAAACCTTTAACTCGGCTACCTATCTGTGCAATAGTGCCAGCAAATTCATGACCGGGTACGTGAGGTAATTTGATATCCGAATCGTGCCCAACATATCCATGCCAATCACTTCTGCACAACCCAGTCGCCGCCACCTTTACAAGGACTGAATTTGGCGCAGGGTAAGGGATTTCAAGATCACGAATCTCAATCGGACCTTTAAAAGTTTCGAAATAAACGGCGCGCATAAAGGGAGTATATGTATACCTTTCTCTCATGGCGCAAACACCTAAAGTGCTAACAGTCAATGTCGCAGCAGTGGTACATGAAGGAGCGTGGACCGGAAGCGAAGGAAGAACTGGAATTGATAAACGTCCCGTTAATGGCGCTATTAGATTTACGGAGAATGGATTGGCCGGCGATGTAATAGTTGATAAAAAACATCACGGCGGTTTTGATAAAGCTGTTTATGCATACGCATCTGAAGATGCAAGGTGGTGGGAAGATCAAATTGGCACCAAGATTACTAATGGTGCTTTTGGTGAGAATTTAACCACTGAAGGTATTGATGTAAATGGTGCGCTGATTGGCGAACGCTGGAGGATTGGCAAAGTGCTTTTAGAAGTTTCTGAACCAAGAATTCCATGTCGAGTTTTTGCCGGTTTTTGGGATCGTCCAACATTGATTAAGGATTTTACCGCTGCCTTAAGACCAGGTTCATATCTAAGAATCATCGAAGAAGGTGAAATTGAAGCAGGGGATTTGATTCATGTGGAGTTTAAACCACAACACGAAGTAACAATCAGGGATTTATTCGCTGCCAAATCTGGTGAGCGTGGGAAGATTACGCAGTTAAAGGAAGTCACGCAGCTCTCAGAATCGTATAAAGATTGGTTAGCTAAACTATAAGGAGCCAGATGAGCAAAAAGATTTTTGCAGAATTCCTAGGAACATTCACTTTAATATTCTTAGGAGCTGGAGCAATAGTTTCTGGTAAAGCGGATTTGATTGGAGTGGCTTTTGCTCACGGTCTTGCCATCTTTGTTATGGTATCTGCGCTAGCTGGAATTACTGGCGCTCATTTCAATCCAGCAGTCTCAACTGCGATGCTTATGACAAAGAAAATTGATATAAAGGAATTTCTAATTTTCGTGGCATCGCAAATGTCTGGTGCCGCAGCTGCCTCGCTTGCGCTTTGCTATATTTATGGCAAAGAAAACGGTTATGGCCTACCTGCAATTGCATCTGAAACTACCATTGGCGCCGGTTTCCTAGCTGAAGTAATCGGCACCGCATTTTTACTTTTTGTAATTTTTGGCGTTGCAGTAGATAAGAGAAGTAGCGTTGCCAAAATAGCGGGTTTACCAATTGGGTTGACAATCACGGCAATTATTTTCTCAGTTGGTCCAATTACAGGAGCGGCGCTCAATCCAGCGCGTTGGTTCGGTCCAGCTTTAATTTCCGGAGATTGGAGCAATGCGTGGCTCTATATCTTTGCCCCAATTTTAGGTGGCGTCATAGCAGCAGTTACCTACCAAAGCATTGCAAAGCCAGAGTAAGGAAAGATGATGAATAAAGTTGTACACCTAATCGAAATTATTCTTTTTAGATCAAGATGGCTATTGGCGCCACTTTATGTTGGGTTAGTTGGAGCGCTTGGATTACTTGGTTATCGATTCATCATGGAATTTTGGCATCTGGTTACTGATATTGGTGACATGGATTCACATCAATTCACGCTCGCGCTTTTAGCGCTGCTTGATCTAACGTTGCTATCAAATCTTATTTTGATGGTGATTTTTGCTGGATATGAAAATTTTGTCTCCCGCATAGATGAAGCCAGAAATTCAAATGATCGTCCACACTGGATGGGAACAATTGATTTCAGTGGATTAAAGATCAAATTAATTGGCTCACTAGTAGCAATATCGGTCATCGAATTATTGAAAGATTTCATCGAACTGTCGGGAAAAGATATGGTCCATGACGGTACCAAATGGAGAATTTACATACACCTCACCTTCGTAATCTCAGGTGTGCTTTTTGCTCTTATGGATTGGTTGGCAGAGCAGCGTAAATTCGAAGGAACACACAAGTAATTCAATTGCTTAATTCGAGAAATAAAATAGGCCTGCCAATTTATTTGGCTGCTTTGAATATGCGCGCTGGCCTTGTTTTAATAGGGCCATTAATTCCAATTCTAAAAAACTACTTCAATTTAAGTAATTCGGCTTTATCGATTTTGGCAGGGCTGCCAATTCTCTGTTTTGCAGCGACTAGCTTAGTAATGTCGAGAGTTGCCAAACTTGGTTCCAGCAATCGAATTATTAAATTAGCACTAACTGCCCTGACGTTAGCAATGATCGGAAGAGCGACCACTGGCTTGATTGGGCTTTATCTCTTTGCGCTATGCATGGGCTTAGCGATTGCGGTGATGAATTACGAATTACCCGCTTGGGTAAAAGAGCATGCACCGAATGATTCAGGATATTTGACAGGGGTTTATGTCACCATAATGGGATTAGCAGCTGCAGTGTCAGTTGCAATCTCAGTTCCTTTGGCAGAAATAAATTCACTTTCTTGGCGTATGTCTATGGTCCCATGGATTGCAATTTCAGTATTAACCACTATTTATTGGTGGATTAAGAAAGATACAAAAGTTCTCAATGATAATTTCGTTGCTCCTGCATTTTGGCGTTCGAAAGCTTTCAAAAATCCTATAGCGTGGGCTTTGGTTTTCTTCTTCGGACTAGAGTCAATGACTTTCTACGCGACTGCTACTTGGTTTCCAACCATTCTTACGACTAAAAATTTCACACTAAGCAGCGCAGCGATTGCGCTATCGTTATCAGGAATTATTGGCTCGGCAGTCGGAGTAATTTTTCCCCATTACTTTGAAAAGTCAGGTAGTCAAAGAGCAATCCTTATCTTAACTTCGCTATTTACCGCTTTCTCTTTCTTTATGGTCACCGTTCAAACTGGATGGGTAATTTTCATCTGGCTCTCACTTTCGAATATTGGTATATCAATTGCATTTCCATTGGCGTTAATGATGGCTGGTCTAAAATCCAATAGTCCCGAAGCTACCCGAAATCTTTCAACGATGATGCAAGCATTTGGTTATTCGCTAAGCGCTACCGGTCCCTATTTCATGGCTAAACTCCATGACATTTCAAATAGTTGGGATATCGCGATGTATGGCGTAGTAGTGATTTGCTTGTTACAAGCTGGTGCAAGTTATATCGTTGGCAAACCAAGCAAGATTGATTATTAGCGGAGGCGTTCTTGAAATACGATCATATATTTGTGCTAAGTCCTGGTCGTTCTGGTTCCAAAACCTTTGCGGAAGCCTGTAAGTATCTAACTAATTACACTGCTGCGCATGAATCACGCGGTGGAAAGATTGGTGAAGAGCGTTTCAATTTCCCGACTTCGCATATCGAAGCTGACAATAGATTAACTTGGTTTTTAGGAAGCATGGCTGAACGTTTTGATGACAAGAACGTTTTATATGTTCATCTAAGTAGAGATTTCAATCAAACTGTCGATAGCTTCGTACATCGTTTAAGAAATAGCGATTATCGATCTTCTATCATTAGAGCTTTCGCTCATGGAATTTTGATGAAGCCTGGGGATTGGACACCAGAAGAAGAGGTAGAGCTCTGTCGTTTGTATGTACAAACTATTCATTCAAACATTAATGAATTCGTAAAGAATCGACCGCATCAATTAGTTCAACTTGGAGATAGTGGCACTTCGTTTAATTCCTTTATAGATTCAATATCACCTGAAGGAGATATTGATCGCGTTAAAAGTACTTGGTTAGAAGTTCATAACGCTAGGTAGATTTTAACCAAACGATTTACGATATTTGCGAAGAGCTAATGGCACGAATATTGCAGATATCAAGAGAATATAAATCAAGGATGTAATCAATGGTTGCTCGCTTGGGAATGATCCTGCAGTTACTCCAAACTGATTCTCTACTCCGAATAGCTCTCGACATGCTGCAACCATCGTAGAAACCGGATTCCACTCTGCAACATATTGCAGCGGTTTTGGCATTCCAGTTGTTGGAGCAAAAGCATTCGATAAGAAGGTCAGCGGGAAAGTTACTAAGAAACTTACGTTTTGGACTACTCGAAAATCGCGCGCTGACAATCCAACGATAGCGCCAATCCAAGATAAGGAGTATCCAAAGAAGAGTAAGAATAGAAAACCTAGAAAAACTTGAAATCCACCGCTACTTGGTCGCCAACCAACAATAAATCCAGTAATACCCATAACTGTTAAAACAACTACGTTAAGTAATGCATCACCCAAAGTTCTTCCAACTACAAATGCGGATTGTGAAATTGGCAAAGACCGGAACCGATCAATCAATCCCTTTTGCATATCTTCAGCGATACCCGATGCGGTACTCGCAAGTGTAAATGCAACTGTTTGAACAAAGATACCTGGCATTAGAAGTTGAACATAACCTCCAGGTTGCCCAGTATCGATTGAACCACCGAATACGTAGCGAAAGAGAAGCACGAACATGACTGGCTGAATTGTTGAGAAAATTAGAACTTCAGGAACTCTAGTTAAAAGTCGGAGTTGTCTTTGGGTAATTATCAGGGCATCAGAGATTGCGCTCATTTATTTTCCTCCGCCTTGTGTCCAGTTAGTGCTAAGAAAACATCATCTAGAGAAGGCCGCTTAAGAGCAATATCAAGGGGATTAATTCCGACGGCACTTAGCGCGCTAATTACCTCGACAAGAGCGGCGGTACCAGTTGAAACTGGAGCTGCAATGGAATTTAAAGACTCATCTAGGTCTACCTTGGTGTTGACAACTCGTTCAACAATTGATTTTGCATCATTTAGCTCTTTAGCTTGAACCACAATCTCTAAATGCTCTCCACCGATTCTCCGTTTTAATTCATCTGCAGTGCCACGTGCAATTACCTTTCCGGTATCGATTACTGCAATCTCATTTGCTAGATGATCTGCCTCTTCAAGATATTGCGTAGTTAATAGGAGAGTGGTTCCGTCCTGTACTAACTCTTTAATGACTCCCCACATATCCTGGCGACCTCTTGGATCCAATCCAGTAGTTGGTTCATCAAGAAAGAGCACTTTAGGTTTTACGATTAATGATGCTGCTAAATCTAGACGTCTGCGCATACCACCTGAATAAGTTTTTATTGGGCGTTTAGCAGCTTCAGTTAAATTGAATCGCTCAAGTAATTCATCGGCTCGTTTCACTGACGAATTAGCGCCAAGGTGGTAAAGCTTTCCAAACATCACCAAGTTGTCGTATCCGGTAAGAATTTCATCTACAGCTGCATACTGGCCAGATAAACCAATGACTTTTCGAACTTCATCTGGTTTTGAAAGTACATCAATTCCACTCACGGTTGCTTTGCCAGAATCAGGTTTTAATAAAGTAGCAAGTATTCGAACAGTTGTTGTCTTACCGGCTCCGTTAGGACCAAGTATTCCAAGTACGGTTCCCTCTTCAACATCTAATGAAAGTCCATCAAGGGCGCGGACTTTTCCGTTGTTATAAGTTTTTACTAAGTTTTCGGCAACGACTGCTTTCATCGAAAACTCCTAGCTTTTCTTAGATGTGGACGATACTGGGATCGAACCAGTGACCCCTTCCATGTCAAGGAAGTGCTCTACCGCTGAGCCAATCGTCCGGGTCGGGGCAGGAACGAAATAATATCCTAATTAATCGTGGCGACCGTAATCGTCCTCTAAGCGCTCAATGTCATCTTCGCCGAAGTAAGTACCGGTTTGAACTTCAATGAATAACATCGGTACTTTGCCACTATTACCAATGCGATGTAGCTGATTTGCTTGAACAGTAACGGTATCGCCAGCTTCAATAGTGATGATCTTGTCATCAATTTGAACTTCTGCAGTTCCGTAAACAACATACCAATGTTCGCTTCTAAATTTGTGACGTTGTAGTGAGAGACGTTTGCCTGGATCTACCCAGATTGATTTAACTTTATGAGTTGGAAGATCTTGAAGTACTTCGTAGCGACCCCAAGGTCGGTTCGGTCCATCTGTCATAGTTGAAGTTTATTTCTCCTAAAGAAAAAAGTATGTAGCCATTTTTACATACCGAAAAAATGGAGGTGGAAACGGGATTTGAACCCGTGTAGAGGGATTTGCAGTCCCTTGCCTCGCCTCTCGGCCATTCCACCAATGGTAAAAAATAAAAGTGCTTCAGAAATAATTGGAGCGGACGACGGGGTTCGAACCCGCGACCTGAACCTTGGCAAGGTTCCGCGCTACCAACTGCGCTACGTCCGCAAACTTGCGAGGGAAAATCTAGCCTAAGAGGCTAGGGCAGCGCAAAAAGAGTTGCAAAGGCGCTAAATTCACCTGCATGGAGAGCGGTTATTTCTGGATGGGAGGGCAATTAGCAACCGAATTAATTGCCACCACAAATAATCCCGCAGATATCGATGATGGTTTTTGGGCAATCTCAACTACATTTGATGGCACCTTTACTGGAGCAAAATTTGGCAATGTAAAAATAGCCGATTGGCATAATGAATATCGTCCTCTAAAAGCTTTCGCAAATGGCAATTTAAAAGAGTGGAAATCCAGCCACACTAAAGATACTTATTGCCAACTAGTCGAAAATCTTCGCAATGAAATTGCGTTAGGAAATGTTTATCAAGTCAATGCTTGTCGCGTGCTTACATTAGAAGCCGAAGAAAGTATCGAAGGCCTGGTGGCAGGATTTCTTGCTAGCAACCCTGCTAGATATGCCGGATATTTAAAAGTTCCAGGACTAGAGATTGCATCGGCTTCGCCGGAAACTTTTTTGCAAAGAAACGGAGATCTCATTAAAACTTCTCCTATTAAAGGCACGCGAAAGCTAGGCAGCACAGGTTCTTTTCCAGATAAAGATGAATCTGAAAATATTATGATTGTAGATTTAATGCGTAATGATTTAGGACGTATCTGTATAAAAGATTCAATTACTGTACCTAGACTTTTAGATATAGAAGTTCTACCTGGCTTAGAGCATCTAGTAAGCGATGTAGAGGGCACCTTAATTCCAGGAATATCCTGGAATGAGATCTTTAAGGCGACTTTGCCGCCTGGTTCAGTAAGCGGCGCTCCTAAAAGCTCTGCTATTAAATTAATTAAGAAATATGAGGCTATCGACCGTGGCCCATATTGCGGTGCATTTGGGTGGATTCATGGTGATAGAGCAGATTTAGCAGTTGCAATTCGAACTTTTTGGAGCGATGGAACAAAAATAAAATTTGGGACTGGCGCTGGAATTACTTGGGCAAGCGATCCTCAAGCTGAATGGGAAGAGACTGAATTGAAAGCTGCCAGATTAATGGCGATTGCAGGGGGCCAATTGGTATGAAGAATATTGGCGATAACTGGGCTTCTGGAAGTGGAATCTTTGAAACTATCAGAGTAGAGGATGGTCAAATTTTTGCGCTACATAGACATCATTGTCGAGCGAAAGAAACTGCCGAAAAATTAGGTTTTCAGATACCCTCAGAAGAGTTTGTGGCGACTGAAAGCTATCAAGTAGTGCGTGCGGAGGATTTTAATCTTGGGCGACTACGTTGGCACTTTGATAAGTCAGGTAATTTCTCAATCTCATATGTGAAATTTGAAGATCCAACGGTGTCCGCGCGTTTGAAAGTTATCGATGCGCGTTCTTCTGATTATGAGATTAAAAATAAGGAGTACCCGTATAAAAATTTGGAGCTGCTAGATGCGGTCAAGTCAGAAGGATTCGACGACGGAATATTAGTTACTTCTGATGGACAGTTGGCAGAGACCACAATCGCCACTTTACTTTTGAAAATCAATGGTGATTGGGTTACGCCACCTTTATCAAGTGGAATTTTAAACGGAGTAGTTCGAGCTTTGGTTTTGGAAGCTGGTTTAGCAAAGGTTAGACGGATCGAGTTTTCTGAACTTGAGAATGTTCAATCGGGCTTGTTGCTTACTTCTTTGAGAAATGCCCAAAATATTGGAGAAATTAGTGGACGGAAATTATCAATTGATCCTGAAAAGTGCGCTCAGATACATAAATTGATGAACGAATTTCGAGGGCGTTAGGTAGACTTTCACTATGTCTGAAATCTCCATAAAGGTTGATGGTCAAGCTAAAAGTATTGCTTCGGACCAAAAGCCAACCCATATTTTCGCTGACAACAAGGAAATCGTGGTCTGCCGAATAAATGGAGAGCTAAGAGATCTATGGACCGACTTAAAAAATGGGGATGAACTAGAAGGTGTTTCAATCTCTTCGCCAGATGGATTAAACGTTCTACGACATTCAACAGCCCACGTGATGGCGCAAGCAGTTCAACAAGTTTTCTCTCAGACACGTCTTGGTATTGGCCCGCCGATAAAAGATGGTTTTTATTATGACTTTGACCCGGAGCGTCCATTTAATCCTGATGACTTAGAGAAACTTGAAAGTGCGATGCGGAAAATCATCAAAGATGGCCAGCGTTTTCGACGTCGCGTCACTAATGAAGCAGATGCACTCAAGGAATTAGCGCACGAACCTTATAAGTGCGAACTTATTGGGATCAAAGCAAATCCAGATGATGAAGTAGATGAATCTTCAGTAGAAGTTGGTGGATCAGAACTAACTATTTATGACAATCTAGGCCGTGACGGACAGCCTGTTTGGTCAGATTTATGTCGCGGTCCGCATTTACCTTCCACGAAACATATTCCAGCGTTTAAGTTGATGCGTACTGCAGCTGCATACTGGAGAGGCTCCGAGAAGAATCCAATGTTGCAGAGAATTTATGGAACGGCTTGGTCTTCCCAAGAAGAGTTACAGTCTTATTTAGATTTATTAGCAGAGGCAGAAAAACGTGATCATCGCCGTCTTGGAAATGAATTAGATCTATTTTCGTTTCCTGATGAAATTGGATCAGGATTAGCTGTCTTTCACCCCAAAGGCGGGGTTATTCGTATGGCGATGGAGGATTACTCTAGAAAACGTCATACTGAAGAGGGTTACCAATTTGTTTATTCACCTCATTTGACGAAATCAACTCTCTTTGAAGTATCTGGCCATTTGGATTGGTATTCAGAGGGTATGTATCCGCCAATGATTATGGATGAAGAACTCCATGCAGATGGCACAATCAAGAAACCTGGCCAGAAGTACTACATGAAGCCAATGAATTGTCCGATGCATATTTTGATTTACAAGTCGCGCGGTCGTTCCTATAGGGAGTTACCGCTTCGCGCATTTGAATTCGGCACAGTTTATCGATACGAAAAATCAGGTGTAGTGCATGGCTTAACTCGCGCCCGTGGATTTACCCAAGACGATGCTCATATTTTCTGCACCAAGGAGCAGATGGCAAATGAATTAGATTCACTGCTTACCTTTGTACTTAACTTATTGCGTGATTATGGTTTGGAAGATTTCTATCTTGAACTTTCAACTAAGAATCCAGAGAAATATGTTGGTTCGGATGAAGATTGGGATGCAGCCACAGAAACGTTGAGAAAAGCCGCCGAAGCACAGAATCTAGAATTGGTAATGGACCCGGGTGGCGCCGCCTTTTATGGCCCAAAGATTTCAGTACAAGCAAAAGATGCGATTGGTCGCACTTGGCAGATGTCTACTATTCAAGTTGATTTCCAATTACCTCAACGATTTGAAATGGAATATCAGGCTAGTGATGGATCTCGTCAACGTCCGGTGATGATCCACCGAGCACTTTTTGGTTCTATTGAAAGATTCTTCGGAGTTTTAACAGAACATTATGCGGGAGCCTTCCCACCTTGGTTAGCTCCAGTTCAAGTAATGGCAATTCCAGTGGCTGATGCTTTCGCTCCGTATTTACAAGAGATTGTTTCAAAGATGCGCACTGAAGGAATTAGGGCAGAAATTGATTTATCTGATGATCGCATGCAGAAGAAAGTTCGAAATGCGCAGATGGAGAAAATCCCTTTCATGTTAATTGCCGGAGAAGAAGATCAAGCAAACAGCGCTGTCTCTTTCCGTTTCCGAGATGGTTCTCAGAAGAACGGTATTCCAGTGGATCAAGCAATTTCTGAAATTCTGCAAACTATCATAGATCGCAAGCAGGTTTAAATGGAATATTTGGAGGGCGGCGTAGGTATGCCAGATGCTTGGCAACGCCTATGGGCTCCTCATCGCTTAGGTTATATTCGTGGTGAAAATAGACCTTTAGATTCAAATGATGTCCCGTGTCCGTTCTGCGAAATTCCAAAAAAAGAAGATCGTGATGGTTTGGTAGTTTTTCGTGGCAAAGAGGCTTATGTTGTCATGAATCTTTATCCTTACAACCCTGGCCATCTATTAATTTGTGCTTATCGACATGTTTCTGATTTAACTGATTTGACTGATTCAGAACGAAATGAAATCTCATATTTAACTGCTCACGCAATGAAGACTTTGCGCAATGTCTCTAATCCTGCTGGATTCAATTTAGGTATGAATCAAGGCGCGATAAGTGGTGCTGGAGTTGCCGCACATATCCATCAACATGTAGTGCCGCGTTGGTCTGGGGATGCGAATTTCATGCCAATAATCGGACAAACAAAAGTGCTACCACAATTATTAACAGATACCAGAGATGCTTTAGCCCAAGCTTGGTAATTGGTTTAGATACTTTTTTACAATATCAACACCTAGTTCGAATTCTGGATTATTAATCAAAACCGGAATGGCAGGGAAGAATATTCCAGAAGAAAATCCATCGGGTCCAGCTGCTTCTAGCTGCGCTAAGAACTCTTCGCGAAATTCTGAAACTAATTCAAAATGTTCGGGTTCAGCATCAATAATTTGGCCGGTTCGGTAATTATTTATTCTCATAGTTTCCAAATCAATCAGTGCGCATGGAGAGCCATCATCGTCATGCAAAACCAGATAAGGTGTAGCAACATCATCTAGTAATCTCTTTGCAAGCATCACTGCATCATCAAAATCTTGTAGTCCTTCATCAAATCCTGTAACAACTAGAATTCTTGGCATAAGCAATTCATCATAGGCATGCCATAACTCGATTGTGTTTTGGTCTAGTCCAGAACTAGCATTTATAACAAATATCGCAGCAGTTATTTCAGCTTCGACTTCCTTGGAAACGCTCGCGCTCAATGCCTGTGAAAGTGCAGTAGTGGCAGCACTTGGGTGACCATATAAGCGCCAGTGGTTTCCGTTTTCCATAGGCGAAAGCCTACGATGTACCTGTGATTAGTGCGCGAATGAAACCTTCTGTAGTCAAAATGATTACGCCATTCTGTCGAGGATTACTCAAACTGGGTGTTACCCCTGACATGATGACCATATTCGGCACTTTCATCGTTGTACTTGGTTCATGGTTGCTACTGGCGCAAGGAAAATTAGTTGCAGCGCTTTTTGTAATTGGTTTGGCGCTACTTACTGATTTGCTTGACGGAACGATGGCGCGAATTTCCGAACAAGGAGCAAGTAAATGGGGCAACTTTCTTGACTCCACATTAGATCGAATTTCTGATGCTGCGGTTTTATTAGGCCTTTCCTATTATTTATACTCACAAGGCGACGAGCTTTTTATCGTTTGCATGGTCACGGTTGCGGTTTCATCAATAGTTCCATATGCAAGAGCCAAAGCTGAAAGCTTGAATATCGAATGTAAGGGTGGTTTTGCAGAGCGAACTGAGAGACTAGTAATGCTTGCCTTCTTTGGAGTCTTACATCTATTTGGATTTAGTTGGGCGCTCGATGTAGGAATCTGGATACTTCTTATTCTCTCTATTTTCACGATTTACCAACGCATGGCAATAGTTTGGAGAGCAACTAGGTGAGTGCATACGCCTATTTAATAGGTTGGCGCTTAGTTCGTCTTTTGCCAGAAAAATTGGCATACACAATATTTCAAGCAATTGGGGATTATGTTTATGCAAAGAATGGCAAAAGTATCAAGCGATTACGAAGCAATATGTCATTAGTTTCAAATCTTGACGGAGAGGCCCTCGAGATTCTGACAAAAGATGCTATGCGCTCATATATGCGCTATTGGTGTGACACATTTAGATTGCCTGATTGGAGTAAAGAAAAAATAATTCGCAATGTCGAATTAGTCAATTCAGAGATTCTCACAAACCCTTTAGATAAAGGCCAGGGAGTGGTTGTTGCGTTACCACACTCCGGCAACTGGGATCATGCCGCAGCTTATTTTCTAGAGTGTGGATATAAAGCAGTTACGGTTGCTGAAAGATTAAAGCCGGAAAAAGTATTTCAAGCTTTCCTGAAGTATCGAGAAAAAATAGGGTTAGAAGTTCTCTCAACTGATATGCGCACTCTTCCCTCTTTGGTCGAACGAGCAAAAAACGGATATATTGTTGCGCTAGTAGCAGATAGAGATTTAAGTAGCAGTGGACAAGAAGTTAATTTTTTTGGGAAAGTTGCCAAAATGCCTGTCGGACCTGTTGCAATTGCTAAAAAAGCTGACGTGGATTTAGTCGGTGCATTTATCGAATATACGCCTACTGCAATTCGGATTCATTTTGAAAAATTGAATCTCTCTGTTCAATCCCAAGCAGACTTTTTTGAAAGGCAAATAAAGCGTACTCCTGTGGATTGGCACATGCTTCAGAGGATTTGGATTAATGATTGAAAAGCCCTTAAACATTGGAATTGTTTGTCCATATGGTTGGGATGCACCGGGTGGAGTACAGGCCCACATCTCGGATTTAAGACAATTTTTAGTCAGCAAAGGACATAAAGTTTCAGTTCTCGCTCCAACAGCAGATGAACAATCGTTGCCGGAATGGGTAGTAGATGCTGGCAAACCCTTGGCAATTCCATATAACGGCGCAGTTGCTCGAGTACTTTTTGGACCAATTGCGTTTGCAAAAGTTAAGCAATGGATATCTGAGAATGAATTTGATCTACTTCATTTGCATGAGCCAGCTATTCCAAGCATCTCGCTACTTGCATGTTGGGCGGCGGAAGGACCGATGGTGGGAACTTTCCATGTATCTGCCAAGAAGCAGAAAGCTAGCTTTGCAATTGTGCCAATTCTCGAACCAGTAATTGAAAAATTATCAGCACGCATTGCGGTAAGTGAAGCAGCCCGAGAGACATTAAAAGCTCATTTAGAAACTGACGCAGTGGTAATTCCAAATGGAATCTATACAAAAAAAATGCTTGGAAAAGTTCGTAGGGAATGGAGCGGTGAAACGCTTGGGTTTATGGGACGTTTTAACGAACCTAGAAAAGGCTTGAAAGTACTTATTGATGCACTTCCTATTATCAGTAGGTTTATGCCTAATGTCAGAGTATTAGTAGCAGGCCCAGGTAACCCTGAGGAATTCTTAGAGGATATCAATCCACAATTGCGAAATCGAATTGAATTTCTTGGCAAGTTAAGTGAAGAAGAGAAGGCTGATTTCATGACTTCGGTCGGTGCATACATTGGCCCAAATACCGGTGGTGAATCATTTGGAATTATTTTGGCTGAAGCTTTGGCCGGAGGTGCGGCGGTTGTCGCATCTGATATCCCCGCCTTCGAAGCAGTATTAGAAAATGGAAAGTATGGAAAGCTTTTTCAATCTGAAGATTCGACAGATCTGGCAAAGGTAGTAATTGAATTACTAAGAGATAGAAAGTCAAGAGATCAAATGGCGCTTTCTGGTCAGCTATATGCGCAGAAATTTGATTGGGAAGTTGTTTGAGGGCGGTGCAGCCTTTGCGCGCCTTTGGTTGGAGCTTAGAGGCTGGCGATTGGCAGGTCGCGTGT
>JALRDT010000139.1 GCA_023262125.1 Candidatus Nanopelagicaceae bacterium
GGCCACAAGGTCTGACTGGCATCGTTGATTACGTTGTTTCGAAGAAGATGGAGTTTGGTCTTTGGTTTGAAGGCGAAATGGTCAATCCAGATTCTGATCTTTATCGCGCACACCCTGATTGGATTCTTAGTGCCGAAGGTCGAGTTCCGCCAACCTGGCGACATGAACACGTACTTAATCTAGATAATCCTGATGCTTTTAACAATGTACTAACTCAAACTAGTGCAATTCTGGCCAATCAGTAGGTGGTAGCGGAAAGCGATTTTCTTGCAAGAGCTTTGCAACTCTTATTTGAGTAGCTTCTATTTCAGTTTCCGTAAGTAAATTGGATAAATTTATATCCAATTTCTCAAGTGCAGTTCGTTCCGATTCAGTAAGTGATAAATCAGCAAATTGCCAAAGCACAGTTCGCAACTTGTAGTCTTGGTGGAAAGTTACACCATGGTCACAACCAAAAATCTGACCCTCTTTATAGAGCAGATGACCAATTTTTCTATCAGTATTATTTATCACTGCATCAAGTAGGGCTATTTTGCGTAATTCTTCACTTTGTTCTAAGTACCGCTCACCTACTTCTTCGCAATCATCTATCCAAAGTTGTAGTGAACCTTCCCCGAAAGGCCCTTCTCTGAGAATTGTTGGTGGCACACAATTAAGTTTTAATGCTTCACTCATCTGGTAAGCAGCGACTTCACGCCACGCAAGATTTCCATCTGGAAAATCCCATAATGGTCTCTCACCTGCAATTGGTTTGTAGATTGCATTGACGTTACCAACTTTACAAAAAAGTGAGGCGTTGGATGCATCTACTAATCGACCCACAATTTCTACAGGACCCGTAACTAGTTGATCAAAACTATCTTCGATATCCATTAGCTCTTGGACACAAATGTCCATCCTTGTTAATGGGTAAGCCACAAAAAGGGCATGGTGCCCGCCCTGCAGCGACAACCTTTCTAGATTGACCTATAAAAGCATTAGCAATGTCCGGTGACATCATGATTCGAAAAACTGCCGGACCCTCTTTGCTTTCCAGATCTAAATCGTTATCCCCTTCAGTAATTTCCTGAATATCCAATGAAACCTGTTCGCTTTCACCCAACCAAACTATTCCAATTACTCCAATCTGAAATTCTGGAATTAATGGAACTTCTAGATTAACAGCAACTACATTTTCAAAACGGTAATCTGCCGCTTTTAACTCTCCTATGAGCATGGCTATTCGATCGGCCAAAGCGATTACTTGACTCTTATCGATTGCAAAACTATGTATTGCACCATGGTACTTAGCTTGTAAATAGAATTCCCGTTCGCCCGGACGACCAATCGTGCCTACGATAAAACTTTCAACAGGATCTAATCTGCGGATTCGGCTCATTTGAGAAAATCTTTTACATTTGCTGAGGTGTCATTTACTTTTATTACTCTGAAACCATCTTTTGTTCGATCGATAATTGAGATGCTAGCGTTATCTACACTTATCTTGTCTATGTTATTCAAATGTGTCCCCAAGGCATGCAAAACCAAGACTTTAACCACGTCAGCGTGAGTCGATATCAATATATTTTTGGATCTTTTATTTACATATTTGTCGATGCCAAGTAAAGCTCGAGTTTGCACCTCTGGGAGCGTTTCTCCGTTTGGAAATCTAACTGAGGCTGGGTTTTTATGGATTTCTCTCCAAGCTGCATTCCTCATCAAAGTTGAGGTTTTCTTTCCAGTCCAATCACCATAATGCACTTCTTGAAATTCCTCTGCGATATCTACATTCAGAGTTAATTTACCTAGGGTCTCTATGCATCTTTGGATTGGAGATGAGAGCACCTGATCAAAAGTTGCTCCATTTAATCGTGTGGCCAGAAGAGTTCTCTGGATTTGTCCCTCTTTAGAAAGCGGAATGTTCTCCATTCGACCTGCCAAAATCCCTTTGGCATTGGCTACTGAATGTGCGTGACGCAACAAGAATATTCGAGACATGAGAGTTAAAGGTTAATGCAATTGTCCAGAATTCGTCTAAGTTCTCGCTATGGAATTACGCAAAGCTGGCAACACTGGACTCTCGCTTTCGCGCCTTGGCCTTGGAACAATGACTTGGGGCCGAGATACGGATGAACACGAGGCTGCTGATCAAGCAAGAGCGTTTCTCGATGCCGGTGGTAATTTCTTTGACACAGCTGCAGTTTATGGCGCTGGCGATTCTGAGAAAGTAATCGGCGGTTTAGTAGGTTCACTATTTAAACGTGAAGATGCAATTATCGCGACTAAAGCTGGAATAGTTTTTATCGATGGTGTACGGACTGTTAATACATCTCGTGGTGCGTTGCTCTCTGAATTAGATAGTTCATTAAAACGCTTAGGGACAGATTACGTTGATTTATGGCAAGTTCATACTTGGGATGATGAGACTCCTCTGGATGACACTCTTGCCGCCCTCGAAACTGCTTATCAATCGGGACGCGCACGTTATGTAGGTATTAGTAATTATTCTGGATGGCAGACTGCAAGAGCGATAACCAAACAAGAATTAAGAGCTCCTATAGCAACTACGCAAAATGAATACTCACTTCTAAATAGGCAAATTGAAAATGAAGTGCTACCTTGCGTAACAGAATTGAATGTCGGGCTCCTTGCATGGTCGCCTCTAGGGCGTGGTGTGTTAACCGGAAAATATAGAAATGGGATCCCATCAGATTCTCGTGGCGCGAGTCCACATTTCGCAGGCTTTATCGAACCATTTTTGGATGATCGTTCAAAACGAATTGTCGAAGCGGTACAGGTTGCAGCTGATGGATTGGGTTATTCGCCACTTGAAGTTTCACTTGCATGGGTACGTGATTCAATTGGTGTAACCAGCGCAATAGTTGGTGCCCGAACAGGGGCTCAACTCAGAGGAATATTAAGAAGCGAAGAAATTTCACTTCCCGAAGTTGTCAGGCAAGCTCTAAATGAAGTTAGCAGTTAAGTAAGAAATCTTCTAGAGCTTTTACGCCGAATTCAAGTGATTCAAGCGGTATCCGTTCATCTACTCCATGGAATAACGCCATAAAATCAAGGTCTGCTGGTAATCGCAATGGTGAGAAACCATAACCTACGATTCCCAATTCACTTAAAGCTTTATTATCAGTTCCGCCACTCATCAGATACGGAACTGGAATTCCTTCCGGATCTAATTTCAGAATCGCAGATTTCATTGCTTCAACTAATTCGCCTTCAAATGGCACTTCTAGGGCAATATCGTGCGTAACTGTTTCAATCTTAATTTCTGGTCCAACGATTTCCGCAATTGTGCGGTTTAATGCATCTTCGTGTCCAGGTAGGAAACGACCATCAATTACGGCGCTTGCTTCCTTAGGTATTACATTTGCTTTGTATCCTGCATCTAGCATCGTTGGGTTTGCAGTATTTTGCAGTGTAGCTGCAATCATTCTGGCCACTGATGGAATTTCAACTAAGAATTCGCGATAGTCATCACCTAAAGGCCTTTCAAGCGCATCTGCAATTGCAGTGAATAATTCCTTCACCGCTTTTGTATATGTTTGAGGCCATTCGTAATTTCCGATTTTAGTGACCGCTTCACTCAGGGCAGTGACTGGATTCTGATTATTAATAAATGAACCATGTCCAGCTTGTCCATGTGCGGTCAATTTAACCCAATGAATTCCTTTTTGGGCTGCTTCAATCATGTAAAGACGTTTACCATTTGCAAGAGTTACAGAGAATCCACCAACCTCTGAAACTGCTTGGGAACAATTTTTAAAAACTTCAGGGTGTTCTTTGGCCATCCATCTTGAACCAAAGGTTGAACCTGCCTCTTCATCTGCGAAGAAAGCAAGAACAATATTACGAGGAGGTTTGATTTTATTTCTTGCCCAATATCTGACAATTGCCAGAATCATTGCATCGACATTTTTCATGTCGACGGCACCACGTCCCCAAATAGCTCCATCTTTAATAATTGCGCTAAAAGGATCTACTTGCCACTCTTCAGCAGCTGCGGGAACAACATCTATATGTCCATGTAACACTAAACCAGGTCTTGTCTGATCCTGCCCTTCGATGTTGGCGATAACGTTGCAACGATTTGGGGCTGATTCATAAATCTTTGCTTCGATGCCAACTTCAGCAAGTGAGGCGACAACGTAATCCGCTACTGCCTTTTCATCGCCTTTTCCTTCCCCATAATTGACACTTGGAATTCGGATTAGATCTTGGCAAATACGTATTGCATCTTCGATAATCGCATTACTCATAAGATAGATTCTCTCGCCTAACTGAGCTTTTGTCTTGTCATTAGGTAATTTTGTGGCAGAAATACCTTTTAAGTTAAGGTAGGCAGTGCAACTTTAGTCCGGGTGGCGAAATTGGTAGACGCGCAAGCTTGAGGTGCTTGTGGCCGCAAGGCCTTAGGGGTTCAAGTCCCCTTTCGGACACGTTTTCAAATAGGCTTTTTAAGTTTGGCTGTTATGGATAAAAATTTTACAACTTTATATAAGGTAACCCCATGAACAAGGACGAACTACGTGCTCTAATTCGTGACATTCCCGATTATCCTTCACCGGGAATTCTCTTTAGAGATATCACGCCACTATTAAGAGATGGAAATGCGTTAACTGCAGTTGCGGAGTTGATGAGCGCAGAAGATAAATCTGCAAATCTAATTGCTGGAATTGAAGCGCGTGGATTCTTCTTTGCTGCCGCTATAGGTGTTCAAAGCAAACGTGGTGTAATTCCTATTCGCAAAAAAGGAAAGTTGCCGCATGATGTCCATAGACAAGAATATGGATTGGAATATGGACAAGATGTTATTGAAATTCATAAGGATGCCGCTCACCCTGGTGAAAGCGTACTTTTAGTTGACGATGTTCTGGCAACTGGTGGCACTTTAGCGGCCGCAATTAAGTTGATCAGAGCTACGGGCGCACAAGTTACAAGTATCGGGGTACTTCTTGAGATTGCTGCTCTTGGCGGAAGAGAGAAACTTAAAGCTGAATTCCCTGATTTAGAAATTCACGCAATCTTCATCGTTTAGTGCTTCGTTCTAAAGAAATTCAGGGCTTACGCGCCCTAGCGGTCACCCTAGTTCTGTTTTTCCATGCTGGCTGGTTACCAGGCGGTTATATCGGTGTAGATGTATTTTATGTAATATCTGGATTTCTAATTACCTCAATAATAATTAACGATCAAAATTTCTCGTTCAAGAAATTCTATTTAAGACGTGCCAAAAGATTACTCCCCGCAGCATTCTTAGTTTTAGCCGCCACTTCATTGGCATACTGGTTTATCGCTCCAACTGGCGCCAGAGCTCAATTTGCAAAGGAATTACTTGCAGGTACCTGGTATCTATCAAACTATTTTCTTGCCTATTGGGAGAATGATTATCAAAATCTAGGAGCAGCTCCCTCGCCTTTAGTTCACTTTTGGTCTCTAGCGGTTGAAGAGCAGTTCTATATCTTTTGGCCACTGTTATTGATAATCTTTAAAAACAATCGAAAACATTTTGTATTCGCTCTAACGCTTGGAAGCTTCTTATTTTCAATCTACTTAATTAATGTAGATCCAATTTTTGCCTTTTACTTTCTTCCAACTAGAGCCTTTGAATTGGGATTGGGTGCGTTACTTGCACTTTATCGAATTAGAGCGAAACTTATGAACCTTGGTATTGCTACTATCGCAACAGGTGCCCTGATTTTCGATGAGTCAACTAAATTTCCAGGTGCACCGGCATTGATTCCAATTTTTGGTGCGGCAATGATTATCATTTCTATAAACAATAGTAATTATGATAAAAGATATGGAGTAGAAGGTGTTTTAAATAGCGAAATTGCTCAATTAATGGGTAATTGGAGTTATTCGATATATCTGTGGCATTGGCCGCTTTTGGTAATACCTCCCGTCTACCTAAAAAGAGAGCTAGGCGATAAAGAAAAGGCCCTCATACTTATATTGTGTATTGCGATTGCGGCACTGACCTATAAATTTGTTGAAGATCCATTGCGCAGAAAGCAGAACCGAGATAGAACTTTGATAGTCGGGCTCGTCGCTTCTGCGCTACTGCTTACAGCAACAGCATTTGCATTTGATAG
>JALRDT010000034.1 GCA_023262125.1 Candidatus Nanopelagicaceae bacterium
AAGACCGGTGTTCGTAAAGTTGTAGAAAGTAAGCTCACTGATGCAGAGATTGCATCACTCAAAGAAGCTGCTGAAGCGGTTCGCGCTAAGCAAGCAGATGTAAAGGATATGTAAAGATGAATAAAATCAAAGTTGAAGGAACAGTTGTAGAGCTCGATGGCGATGAGATGACTCGCATCATGTGGCAGTTCATCAAAGATAAGTTGATCTTGCCTTACCTCGATGTCAATCTTGAGTATTACGACCTTGGCATGGAACATCGCGATGCCACCGATGATCATCATCATGAACGAACACGGCATCATGGAAGGCACCAATACCAAGTTTGATGGAATGGACCGCTTTGATGCACGACGCGCGGTAGTAGAAGAACTTCGCAAAGATGGACTGCTTGGTTGGGAGAAGCGCCCATACTCGCATAGCGTCGGCCACTGTTCGCGTTGCCAAACAATTGTTGAACCACGCTTATCTTTGCAATGGTTCGTAAAGGTTGCACCACTTGCAAAGGCAGCTGGTGATGCTGTTCGCAATGGCAAAGTAAAGATTTCCCCAACTGAAATGGAACCTCGTTATTTTGAGTGGGTTGATGGAATGCATGACTGGTGTATTTCCAGACAGCTTTGGTGGGGACATCGAATTCCAGTTTGGTATGGCCCAAATGGAGAAACAAAAGTGGTTGGCCCAGATGAATCTGCACCAGCAGGTTGGGTGCAAGATGAAGATGTTCTAGATACTTGGTTCTCTTCAGCCCTATGGCCATTTTCAACTTTAGGTTGGCCAGATAACACTGATGATTTAAAGAAGTTTTATCCAAATTCTGTATTGGTAACTGGTTATGACATCTTGTTCTTCTGGGTTGCACGAATGATGATTTTTGGATTATTTGCAATGGATGGCAAGCAACCTTTCGACACCATTGTTTTGCATGGTTTAGTAAGAGATAAATTTGGCAAAAAGATGTCTAAATCAAAGGGCAACGTAGTTGATCCACTTGAGTTCATGGATAAATATGGTTCTGATGCTCTCAGATTCTCTCTTGCACGCGGTTCAAACCCAGGCGCAGATCAGGCACTTGCAGAGGAATGGATTGGCGGAGCCCGAAACTTTGCAACCAAGCTTTGGAATGCAACCAGATTTGCACTAATGAATGGCGCGACAGTCGAAGGACCACTTCCAGAATTTTCTACATTAAATGCAATCGATAAGTGGATCCTCAGTCGCCTAAACGAAACTATTGCCGAAGCGGATCAGCTACTAGAAAGTTTTGAGTTTGCAAAAGCATCAGAATTGATTTATCACTTTGCTTGGGATGATCTATGTGATTGGTATCTAGAGCTATCAAAAGATGCATTCCAAAAAGGTGATGCTGCAAATACTAAGCGTGTACTTGGTCATGTTTTAGATCAATTACTTCGTTTAATGCACCCAATCATGCCTTTTATTACTGAAGAATTGTGGACCACTTTAACTGGCCAAGAATCATTGGTAATTGCCCAATGGCCAGTAGCTGATAAATCTTCAATTGATAAATCATCTCAAAAGATTGTGACTCAACTCCAAGAAGTAATCACAGAAGTTCGCAGATTCCGTAATGATCAAGGGATCAAAACTAGCCAGAAAATTCCAGGTCGCTTAGTAGTTCCAGCAGATCTTGCACCTTATGCAGCTGGGGCAGAGTTCCTTCTGAAATTAGAGACGGGAAATTTCACCCCATCAGCAAAATTAGAGATTGGTGCGATTCGCGCCGAATTTGATTTAACTGGTTCTATTGACGTTGCTGCAGAGCGCGCTCGTTTGATTAAAGATTTAGCAACTGCAGAGAAAGACCGTGCAACGGCAACTGCAAAACTGGGAAATGAGGGCTTTATGGCAAAAGCTCCAGAAAATGTTGTAGCGGAGATTCGTGAACGCTTAATGAAATGTGATCAAGATATTGAACGCATTAATGCGCAATTAGCTTCATTGCCAGCGTGATACCAACATGATTAGTGCAGAAAATCGCGAACGTTTAGCTGCAATTGAAAATGCATTGTTAGCTCGCTGGCCAGAGACCAGAATCCAGCCATCTTTAGATCGAATTTCACTCTTGTGTGACGCACTTGGTTCACCGCACCTTTCTTATCCAACAATTCATATTGGTGGAACCAACGGCAAGACTTCTACAACAAGATTTATTGATTCATTGCTGTTTGCTCATGGACTCCGCACTGGACGTTTCACCAGTCCGCATTTAGAAGATTTTCGTGAACGCATTTGTATAAACGGAGAGATGATTGGTGCCGAAGAATTAATTTTTAACTATAACGACATCGCAGCTTATTTCGATTTTGTCGATTCCAAATTGCCTAATCCAATTTCATTCTTTGAGGCAGTAACAGGGTTAGCATTGGCTGCTTTCTCAGAACATCCTGTTGATGTCGGTATTTTTGAAGTCGGAATGGGCGGTCAATGGGATGCCACAAATATTATTCAGCCAACCGTAACTGTAATTACGCCTATCGGTATGGATCACATGGAATATCTTGGAAACACCATTGAAGAAATTGCAGAAACTAAAGCTGGAATTTTAAAAGAAGGTGCTTTTGCGGTCTTTACCAATCAAGAACCAGAGGTAGCAAAAATCCTTTTAGCAAGAGCTGCAGAACTAGGAGTAGATGTAGCGCGCGAAGGTATCGAATATGAAGTGATGTCTCGCCAAATGGCAGTCGGTGGACAACTACTTACAATTAGAGGAACCAAAGATGTCTATTCAGATATCTTCTTACCGCTACATGGCAAACATCAAGCGGCAAATGCTGCGGCCGCTTTAGTTGCAGCTGAGGCATTTTTTGGCGATCAACATTTAGATCTCGATGCGGTTAAATCTGGTTTTGCAGCAGCAACTTCACCCGGTCGCTTTGAGATAGTTCGCAGAGATCCGACCGTAATTTTGGATGCTGCGCATAATCCGCATGGCGCAAGAACTCTTGCCAACACACTTCAAGAAGAATTCACCTTTGGTCGCGTAATCGCCGTAGTTGGCGTCTTTGCGGACAAAGATGCCGCTGGAATTTTTAACGAGATAAAAGATGTAATTGACGGAGTTATAGTTACCCAAAGTTCTTCGCCACGTGCGCTACCAGCAGATCAGTTAGCAAAAGTGGCGCGTGCATTTTTTGATAATGATCGAATATTTGTTGAACCA
>JALRDT010000040.1 GCA_023262125.1 Candidatus Nanopelagicaceae bacterium
TCGACGACCAGAATTCGCATGCTCAGAGTATTCCGCTAAACTTGCGCTCATGCCAAAGTCAAAACTTCGCAAAAAGGTCCAAGCAACGCGTGCCTATAAATCTGAGCACCCATCCGAAGAAACCTTCGAAGGACCAGCAGAATCACCTAATTGGCTTGCACCAACCATGGTCACTAGCTTCTTAATTGGCCTACTTTGGATTGTTATTTTCTATGTTTCACAGACACTTTATCCAATTCCAAATATCGGATCATGGAATATGTTGATTGGTTTTGGCTTTATTGGAATTGGTTTTGGGCTAGCTACGCGCTGGCGATAATAAAACCGTTGCTGCAATAACTCCAGAAATAAGTCCACCTAAATGGGCGCGCCAATCTATTCCTGGAAAAATAAATCCGATTGCAAAGTTAATTCCTACAATCACATAAATTTGTTTGACTTCTAATCCGAATCGTTTGCTCACAATTATCATCGCACCAAATAATCCAAATATCGCTCCTGATGCTCCGACAGAAACCTGATTTATTGGGCTGAAATAGATAGAAGTAAGACTTGCCCCAATTTGCGAAATTGTAAATACCGCCAAAAATTTCTTCTGGCCAATTGCAGATTCCAAACTATTGCCAAGAATCAATAGCGCATACATATTGAAAAATAGGTGCATTAACCCGCCGTGAGTGAGCGCTACAGTCAATAATCGCCAATACTCACCAAGATTAAAAACTAAATATCTATTTAAGTAAAGGTTCTCTTCTAAACCTGGCACCAATAAAGATGCCAGGTAGAAGCCACTAATTAATGTGATTAATAATTTTGTTACTTGGCGCATTAAGCAACAGTTACAGAGTTGATTGTTACTGCATTAACAGGGCGATCTTGTGCGCCTGTTGCAGTAGTTGCAATCTTGTCTACAACAGCTTGGCTGGCAGCATCTTTGACTTCACCAAATATGGTGTGCTTGCGATTTAGCCATTCAGTTGGTGCAACGGTAATAAAGAACTGGGAACCATTTGTTCCTGGTCCAGCATTTGCCATTGCTAATAAATAAGGGCGATCAAAATTTAACTCTGGGTGAAATTCATCTTTAAATTTATAGCCTGGTCCGCCAAAACCTTGGCCCAGTGGATCTCCACCTTGAATCATGAAACCTGCAATAACGCGGTGAAAAACAGTGCCGTCATAAAGTTTTTCGTTGCTCTTTGCACCCGTGCGTGGATCAGTCCACTCCTTTTCGCCAGTTGCAAGACCTACGAAATTAGAGACTGTTTCTGGTGCGTGATTTGGAAATAGTTCGATGACGATATCGCCATGGTTTGTGTGAAGAGTTGCTTGTGTCATGGATGAATTATCCCTTCTTAAAGAGTTTTGGCCAAATACTAAGTGGCACCAAGCGTGCTAACTTCATTGTGATTGCCATGGGTAATGGGAAGATGATTTCGGTTTTTCGCTTTTCAATGCCTTTAACGATTGTTTTAGCAGCTTGCTCTGCGCTTATGATGAAAGGCATTTTAAATTCATTGACATCTGTCATTGGAGTTTTCACAAAACCCGGTGAGACTGTTTGGATTAAAACTTTGCTTCCAACTAAATCAGCTCTAATTGATTCTAGAAAATTTAATTGCCCGGCTTTACTTGGCCCATAACCACTAGAGCCGGGCATTCCTCTAAATCCAGCTACCGAAGAGACACCTACAAATGTTCCTGAATTCTTTGTAATCATTTTAGGTATTACTGCCGCTACACATCTTGCTAAGCCAACCAT
>JALRDT010000114.1 GCA_023262125.1 Candidatus Nanopelagicaceae bacterium
TCCACAAAACTTGATAGTGCGGTTGCTATCGCTGCAAATACTCCAGCGCCAATCACCTTATTTCGGCGAACTTTCAGCTGGGCTGGTGTGGGTGGAATAAACGATTGCTGCTTCTTTGCTGCAGCACTTGTGGCTCGGTCCAACATGATGGCCACAAAAACCACCGCAAAACCAGCGACAAAACCGCGGCCAACATTTCTAATAATTAAAGCTTCGACTACAGGTTTACCGAGTCCAGGTGCAGCAATTAGAGCCGCAATGACCACAAATGAAAGTGCGGCCATAACTGTTTGATTAATGCCTAGCACAATCATTTGCTTTGCCATTGGCAGTTGTACTTTGCGCAAAGTCTGTTTGTTGGTAGCGCCCATCGAAATAGAAGCTTCGACGGGAGAAAAGTTTAAAGTCCTAATCGCATGCGAAGTAATTCTGATAGTTATCGGAATGCTGTAAACCATAGTTGCGATTGTTGCCGCAGCAACGCCTATCATGAAGAAGAGGGCTAAAGGTGCGAGATAAACCAATGTGGGAAGAATTTGTGCTAAATCCAACATTGGCGTAAGAATTTTTAAAACTCGATCAGAAAGTCCCGCCCAAATTCCTAGTGGAATTCCGATTGCAAGCGAAAGCAAAACTGCGGCAATAGTCATTGCAATTGTGTCCATAGTAAATTGCCACATGCCAAGCGCGCCGCAAGCAAGCAAAAGTGCTACGGAAAGCAGAGCAATTCTCAAGCGACTTGTTGCATAAACAATAAAACCAACAATTGCGATGACTCCAAACCAACCAATGTAAGGGGCTGGAGCGCCATTCGTTGGCACCGAGATATAGGTACGAATAAATTCTACGAAGCCAGTAATTGCTAACCGGATTGGGTTGAATAGATATATAAATAGTGGACTCTTAGTGCGATTGCCTCGGATTGATTCTGCGGCTTCACCAAAAACATTAGTTACGGGAGTGTTTGAAGCCACCGAAAGTTCCATGGTGTCGCGACCTTGCAAAAGTTTGGCCAGTGCCCACCAGATGGCAACTAGGCCAATTAGAAAATAGCCCTTATGTTGCTTTATTTTTTCCAGCATTAATTGACTCCGGCAATAAGTCCAAGCACATCTTCTGCTGAAACCACACCTATGGATTTTCCATTTTCTACAACATGCACTGGGTGATGTGCTTCAAGAATCTTTGAAGTGGCTTCTCGAATGATGGTGTTTGAAGCTAATTCGATACTTGCAGCAGTTTCGTCCGAGCGTAGCGGCCTAGCCAAATACTTCAATGTTAGTACGTGTGACTTCGCGATATCGCGCACGAAATTAGCTACGTAATCATCCTTTGGATTGGCAACTAACTCTTCTGGTGTGCCCACTTGAATTAATGCTCCATCGCGCATGATTGCAATTCGATCGCCAACTTTTGCTGCTTCTTGCAAGTCGTGAGTAATAAAGACCATGGTTTTACCTAAATCATGATGCAATCGAATAACTTCATTTTGCATGTCGCGACGAATCAATGGATCTAAAGCTGAGAATGGTTCGTCTAAAAACATAATTTGTGGATCTACCGCAAGCGCACGCGCCAAACCAACGCGCTGCTGCATGCCACCAGATAATTGCTCTGGGTAAGCTTCGGAATAACCTTGTAGGCCAACTAATTCAATAACTTCATGGGCTCGCTTGTGACGTTCTGCTTTTGATACTCCGTTAATTTCTAAAGAATATGCGATGTTATCGACAACTTTTCGATGTGGAAGTAATCCGAAATGTTGAAAGACCATTGAAAATTTAGTGCGTCTAAGTTCACGTAGTCGATTGGCATCTACTTTGAGAATATCTTCCCCGTCATAAACTAGTTCGCCTTGAGTTGGTTCAATCAAACGAGTCATGCAACGAACTAAAGTTGATTTACCTGAACCAGATAAGCCCATTACAACGAAGACTTCGCCCTTTGCTACTTCAAAAGATACATCTCTTACAGCGATGGTATTGCCGGTCTTGTTTCGAAGTTCGGTGCGAGTTAAATCAGCATCTGGAGTACCTATTAATTTCTCAGCGTTTGGCCCGAAAACTTTCCAAACATTTTTAACTGAGATCATCGACGTTGATGACATTTATCCTCCGGATTTGTATGTGGTTAGCGCTCGGCAAACCAACCTGATTTAGCAGGCTTATTGTTAGTCCAAATGTGTTTACTTTCAAGGAATTCAGAGAGGCCATGCTCGCCTAATTCTCTGCCAATGCCAGATGCTTTAAATCCGCCCCACTCTGCCTGCGGTTTATATGGACCATAATCATTTACCCATACCGTGCCGTGGCGAAGTGCTCGTGAAACACGTTTGGCTTTAGCTTCGTCTTTGGTCCAGACCGCACCGCTTAAGCCGTAAATCGTGTCATTTGCAATCGCAATCGCTTCAGCCTCAGTCTCAAAAGTTTCTACCGTAATTATTGGTCCAAAAGATTCATCTTGAACACAACTCATCTTGGTATTGCAACCATCAAGGACTGTTGGTGGAAAAAAATTGCCTTTTGCAAAATCTCCCTCAGTTAACTTCTTGCCACCCACTAAAAGTTTTGCGCCTTCAGCAACTGCCTTATCAACATACTCCTGAACTTTGTTTAAGTGGTTTGAACTAATTAATGGACCAGTTTCCGCTTCTGAAGAAGAAGGTCCACCAACTTTAATTTCTTTAGCGCGACTAGCGATTTCAGTTACTACTTTTTCATGTATTGATTTTTCAACTACTAAACGAGTTCCGGCTGAACATACTTGACCAGAATGAAGGAATCCTGCAGTAACTGCATTGTCAATTGCCGCATCTAAATCAGCATCAGCAAAAATGATATTTGGATTCTTGCCGCCTAGTTCTAGGGCAACTTTCTTTATGGTCTTTGATGCTAAAGACATTATTCGTTGGCCGATAGCTAAGCTGCCAGTAAATGAAACCAAATCAATACGTGGATCTGAAGTAAGTAAATCTCCAATTGAAGAGCCCTTACCAAGAATTAAATTAGCAACACCAGCTGGAACGCCAGCTTCATCAATTAATTTAAATAAATGTATAGCTGTGGAAGGGGTAAGTTCGGCCGGTTTTACGATGAAAGTACAGCCTGCAACCAATGCAGGAGCAACTTTCCAAGAGACTTGAAGTAACGGGTAATTCCAAGGGCCGATCAACGTACAGACACCAACCGGCTCTTGAACCACACGAGAATCAATATGTTCTATACCTACATTTACAACTCTTTCATGCTCTTTCTTGCCAATCTCTGCAAAGTGGCGAAAGCATGCGATTACATCAGCGATGTCATATTCAGCTTCGATCAATCGCTTTCCAGTGTCATCGCTTTCTAGTTTTGCCAGAATCTTTAAATCTCGCTCCATTAAATCAGCAATCTTGCCAACTATGTTTGAACGTTTTTCAAAACTCCAATTTGAAAATTCACCTGAATCAAAAGCGGTACGCGCAGCATTTATTGCAAGTTCTACATCAGGCGCGGTCGCCTCTGCAACAGTTGCAACTAAATGTCCGTCAGCCGGACTTATGACATCGCAAGTCTGGCCTTTTTCTGGCGAGACCCACTTGCCATTTATGTAAAGAGTATTACTCACCTAACTCTGATTTTCTCTTTGCTACATAATCTTGTAGCCCAGTAAGAATTGAGGCATCCATCTCTGGTTGCACATACTCTTCTAGCTTCTTCTTCCAAATTTCTTCTGCGCGAGCTCGTGTGTCCTTTGCGCCTAGTCGTGTCCAGCGATCGTAGTTATCGCTGTTAGTTAAAAATGGACGATAGAAACAATCACGGAAACGTTCCATAGTGTGTGCAGCTCCCAAGAAGTGTCCACCATGGCCAACTTCTTGATGTGCATCGAATGCAAGTGATGCTTCATTAAACTCAAGCGGCGTAAATTCAGCCATCAACGCTTGAAGGATCTCAATATCAACTATGAATTTGTCATAAGAAGAGACAAGCCCGCCTTCTAGCCATCCTGCTGAGTGCATAACCCAGTTAGTTCCGGCCAAGAAAGTTGGGAGCATGGTCATCAAAGTTTGATATCCAGCTTGCGCGTCAACAGTTTGAGATGAATTTAGAGTTCCACCGCCACGGAAAGGCAATTTAAAACTGCGGGCAATTTGGCCGGTGCAAAGTAGGCCAATACCTGATTCTGGAGTACCAAATTGTGGCGAACCTGATTGCATATCTACATTTGATAAGAATGAACCAAATACCACCGGTGTTCCTGGGCGAATCAATTGCGCAAGTGCAATACCGGTGAGCGCTTCCGCAATTTGCTGTGCCAAAGTTGCTGGAATTGTTACTGGTGACATCGCACCCATTAATAAGAATGGAGTAAATACAACTGGCTGACCTGCGAGCGCATATTCACGCATCGAATCAAGCATGCGATCATCCCAACGAAGTGGTGAGTTGCAGTTGACTAGCGAAATCAGCGCTGGAGTTTGTTCGATAACTTTACGTCCGCCGTGAATAATTTCAGTCATAGCAATTACATCACGTGCATTTTCTGCAGACACCACATTGCCCATAAAGAATTTGTCAGTCAAAGTGGCTTGAGCCATGACCATATCTAAATGTCGAGAATCAAGTGAAAGATCATTTGGCTCCACCACAACACCACCAACTGAGTCGAGCGCATCAAAACTCTGGGCAAGCTTGCAGAAGTTTTGGAAATCATTAAATGTTCCATCACGACGAGTTGAACCTTCTAAAACGAATGGTGGTCCGTAAACACCACCAAATACCATGTGATTGCCACCGATGTGTACATTTCGTTTTGGATTACGAGCTCGAAGATCGAATTCAGATGGCGCCTTTGCGATTTGCTTCAAGATCCATTCTGGATCGAACTTCACACATTCGCCCGAAACTTCTTGGCCAGCTTCTTTCAACATATCGACTGCCCAAGGACTTGCAAACTCAAGACCTATTTCAGAAACAATTCGTTTCCACCCAGCATTTAAAGTTGCCATTGATTCTTCAGAGAGAATCTCATAACGAGGCATATTATTTACAAACATTCTGCGCCTTTCGCTTGCTTGACCAAGGCCAACATTAGAGAATACGCTCAGATAATGGAACAAGGGTTCCATTATGCGGAACAGTAAATTTTAACATAGTGCAGGTATAGGCGGTGAATTTATGGCTCTAACAGGTACGCAAGCAGTTGATCGTGCAACATCGCTGTTGATTGCAATTTTAAATTCACCTGAACCTCCACTTCTCTCTGAACTTTCAAGGCAACTTGGTTTACCCAAATCAACTACATCCAGAATTCTTGGCGCACTAGAGCGTCAAGGTCTTGTACGTCGTGATCGAAATAGCGCATACCTTGGTGGCGAAGTTCTCCTTCGATATGCATCAACTCAAAATCAGGATGCAGCATTGATTGCAAGGATGCGACCAGTTCTAGAAAGTTTGGCTGCTAAAACTTCTGAATCGGTTAATTTGGCTGTACCAGGTTCGGATGATCTTAAATTAATTGATCAAGTCGATGGTAAACATTTACTAGGTGCAACAAATTGGATTGGTCGTAACGTTCCTTATCATGCTTCAGCACTTGGAAAAGTTCTACTTGCATTTGGTGCAGCTTCACTGCCAAGCGGAACTCTTCAAACCAAAACTTCTCGCACGATCACCACTCGTTCATTACTTAATGCAGAGTTAGAAAAGGTACGTAAAGCAGGTTTTGCGATTATTGATAATGAACTTGAAGATGGTTTAGTTGCAGTCGCTGCACCAGTTTTTGGCCATGACGGAAATGTAATCGCCGCAATCTCAATTTCAGGTCCGGACGCTCGCATTACTCGCGAGCAATTAAATAAGTTTGGTGAACTCATAATTAAAGAATTAAAGATAGAAAGCACACAGATAGCGAAAGCTAAAGGAAAGGTAGGCGCAGCATGAGCCATGAAGAGATCCTCAAAGGCTTATTCGATGAGACTCTTGTAGGAAACGCTCCTGCAGTACTCGAACTAACCAATAAAGGAATTGCGGATGGAATGGATCCATCATCAATCCTCTTTGACGCTTTGATTCCTGCGCTCGAGGAAGTTGGCGCACGCTTCGAACGTGGCGATTTCTTCGTGCCAGAGATGTTGATTTCAGGTAAGGCGATGTCGGGTGCGCTTAACGTATTACGCCCACTTCTTGCCCAAACTGGCGCCGAATCTGTCGGTACTTTCTTGATGGGAACCGTAAAGGGCGATGTTCACGATATCGGCAAGAACTTGGTAAATATTATGCTTGAGGGAGCCGGCTTTACCGTGATTGATATCGGAGTTCAATGTGCTCCTGAAAAATTTATCGCAGCTATCAACGAACATAAGCCAGATATTGTTGGCATGTCAGCATTCTTAACGACAACAATGCCGATGTTCAAAGTTAATATTCATGAAATTAACAAAGCTGGACTTCGTGATCAAGTAATCATCATGGTTGGTGGTGCGCCTGTCACTCAAGAATATGCGGATGTAGTTGGTGCTGATGGTTATGCAGCAGATGCATCAAGCGCAGTTAAAGTTGCAAAAGATCTTCTTGCTAAGAGACGCGCAGCGGTATGAAATTCCTGCCATTAATCGAAGATGCAATCAAGAAGCCAGTTTTTGGTTGCCAGATGTGTGGACAATGTGTGCTCCACTCAACTGGAATGGTTTGTCCAATGACATGCCCAAAAACTCTTCGTAATGGTCCTTGCGGCGGCGTTCGAGAAAATGGCAATTGCGAAGTTAAGCCAGAGATGCAATGCATTTGGGTAAAAGCTTACGATCGTAAAGAAACGTTGCATCTGCCTCAGGTTTGGAAAGACCATTACAACGATTTGCGTCCACCTGTAGATATGCGACTAAAAGGAACATCTTCTTGGTTAAATTTAATTACCAAGCGAGATAAGCAGACTCCAGCTGGTTGGGCGGCTAATGAGTAATCTTCAACATCTTTTTGAAAATACAAATGATTTAGTCTTCACTGCTGAATTTCCATCAATAGATGGTGGTGGCATGGAGAAAGTTGCAAAAGAGGCAGATCGTTTACGCCCTTGGTTTGATGCAGTAAATTCAACAGATAATGCTGCAGCTCATGCGCATGCTTCGAATTTAGCTGTAGCCATTGCAATCAAACAACATGGCCTAGAGCCGGTTATGCAGATTGCGCAGCGCGATAAGAATCGTTTGGCTGTTCAAGCTGACATTATGGGCGCTGCGTTACACGGAATTGAAAATATTGCGCTTATGACTGGCGATGATGTGACTGCCGGCGATGAACCAGAGACCCGCCGGGTCTTTGATTTAGATGGCCCGATTGCAATTAAAGTGGCAGAAATTATCCGTAACGGTACTTATCTTTCTGGTCGAAAAATTAACCCAGCTCCTTCGCTTTTTATTAGCGCAGTAGAAAACCCAGGTACTCACCCATTTGAGTATCGAATTGATAGAGCAATCAAGAAGCAGAGAGCTGGCGCACGTTGGTTGCAATTACAACTCTGTTTCCATATGGATCGCTTAGAAAATTTCTGCAAAGGTGTAGCTGCCCAAGGAACAAATTTGCCAATCTTGCCTAACGTCATTTTGATTAAGGGCGCAAAAGGAATGCAATTCATGAACGAAAATGTTCGTGGCATAAACATTCCCCAAGAAATGATTGATCGTGTTGCTAATGCTACTGATCCCGCTGAAGAGGCGTATCAATTAACACTAGAACTTGCAAAGCATGCACTTGCACAGCCAGGAGTGCGCGGTTTGCACGTAACGGATTTCCGTCACGATGATTCACTTGCAAGACTCATGACCGACCTGGGAAGGAACCCTAAATAATGCAAACAGTAGTTACCTCGCCAACCAAAACCGTAACTATCGGTGATGACAACCCTTTTTGCATCATCGGAGAACGCATTAATCCAACTGGTCGCCGAATTTTCCAAGAGCAGGTACGAGCTGGTGATCTATCTGCAATCATCAAAGATGTTAATGCGCAGGTAGCAGGTGGCGCAGATATGTTGGATGTCAACATGGGAGTACCGCTAACTGATGAAGCAGATTTAATGCGCCAAGCAATCAAAATGGTTCAAGAGCTGACTGATCTTCCAATTTGTATCGACTCTTCTGTTCTTGAAGCGCTAGAAGCTGGCCTACAAACTTACCAAGGTCGCGCATTAGTAAATTCAACAACCGGAGAAGATGATCGCCTTGATCATATTTTGCCCTTAGTTAAGAAGTACGATGCTGCAATTATCTGTCTTCCAAATGATGAAACTGAAATTCCGATGACCGTTGCAGATCGCTTGAAAATCACTGAGAAAATTTTGCGTGCTTGCGATAAGCACGGTATTTCTCATGATCGAATAGTGATTGATCCGCTCGCGATGCCAATCGGTGCAGAACCACAAGCTGGCAATCTCTTCTTCGAAACTGTGCATGAAATTAAAACTCGTTGGGATTTAAACATGACATGTGGTGCATCAAATGTTTCATTTGGTATGCCAAACCGACATGCAATTAATGCGGCATTCTTGCCTGCTGCAATGACCGTAGGTT
>JALRDT010000085.1 GCA_023262125.1 Candidatus Nanopelagicaceae bacterium
TCTGCTGGTCCTTCGAAGGTTTCTTCGGATGGGTGCTCAGATTTATAGGCACGCGTTGCTTGGACCTTTTTGCGAAGTTTTGACTTTGGCATGAGCGCAAGTTTAGCGGAATACTCTGAGCATGCGAATTCTGGTCGTCGACAACTACGACTCCTTTGTATTTAACCTGGTCCAATATTTGGGTCAGCTCGGTGCAGAATGCGTTGTGGTGCGCAATGATGAAGTTACGCCAAACGAAGCAGATAAATATGACGGCGTGCTTATCTCTCCTGGTCCAGGTGTTCCTGAAGAGGCCGGTGTATCTATGGAGATGATTCGATACTGTGCAGAGAAGAAAATTCCTTTATTTGGTGTCTGTCTGGGTCATCAAGCAATCGCATCTGTTTTTGGCGGAGTTGTTTCAAGAGCACCAGAGTTATTACATGGAAAAACGTCTCAAGTTCACCACAATCAACATGGTGTGTTTGTGGATCTTCCTTCGCCATTTACTGCAACCAGATATCACTCACTGGCTGTCGAAAAAGATTCAGTACCAGAAGTTTTAGAGATAACTGGTGCAACTGAAAGTGGAGTAGTTATGGGGCTTCGCCATAAAACACTTCCAATCGAAGGAGTGCAATTTCATCCAGAATCTGTATTAACAGAACATGGACATGCAATGTTGGCAAATTGGTTGACTGAATGCGGAGATAAAAATGCCCGCGCAAAGGCAGTCGGCTTAGCACCAGTTGTTAATAAGTAATTTATTTTAGGATTGTCTATTTATAGTTACAGTAATCTGCGAACCAATTTGTAATTGTGTATCAGGCGCAGGTGCTTGTGCCAAAATAATTCCAATTGCTTGATTAGCATCATAAGAATAAATTTCGCGAATTAAGAATCCAGCCTGAGTTAAGGTAGTTCTTGCTTGAATCTCACTCTGCCCAACTAGGTTTGGTACTGCGACATTTCCATTTGCAATTTCAAGTGTGACACCATTTCCCGCAGTTAGCGTTGAACCACCAACAGGATCTACAGAAATAACAGTTCCAATTGGTTTATCACTAGGAATTGCATCGATAATGGAGATTGTTAATCCAACAGCAGCTAAAGCACTTCTTGCATCAGTAAGCGTCATTCCAATTAAATCCATCGGAACAATGGCATCGCCGGGGCCATCACTAATAGTGATCGTAACTACGCTGCCTTTTTCAGCTCTTGAAGTTGCAAGTGGGCTTTGTGAAGCCACTCTATCTAAAGGTGTTTTCGAGTCATGTGCTCTATTAATTACAACCTTAAAAGCGTTTAATTGAGCGGTTGCTTCATTTTCAGTCAAACCAACGACGTTTGGAATTGTAACTCCAGAAATTACAGTCCGGTCATTGATAGCAAAACCAGCGACTGCGATTAAAACGGCGGCAAGTGCACCAGCAACAATCTGCCAGGTGCGATTCTTCTTCTTTCGAACTCGAACTATCTCAGTTGTAATCGTCTGCCCAGTCTTAATTCGATGCAAATCACCTAACATCGAATTGGCATCTTGATATCTATTTTCAGGATTTTTTGCCATCACTACGGATAGGAAGTGATCAAATTGTTCATCAAGCGCTGGATTGATTTTACTTGGCGGGATGATGTCAGATGAAAGATGTTGTAGCGCAATTGAAACTGGGGTATCACCGATAAATGGCGGACGACCAGTTAACATTTCATAAAGCACAACACCAACTGAGTAAAGATCACTTCTTGCATCTGCAACTTCACCACTTGCCTGTTCTGGCGATAAATATTGTGCAGTTCCGACCACATTCCAAGTTGCAGTCATTGTTGCACTTACATCATCAAGTGCTCGCGCAATTCCAAAGTCCATTACTTTTACATCACCTTGATCAGTGATCATGATGTTTCCAGGCTTAATATCGCGATGCACAATTCCATTTGCATGCGAATAGGCGAGAGCTTGCAGAATACCTTCGGTTATTTGGATTGCAGTTTTTGGA
>JALRDT010000086.1 GCA_023262125.1 Candidatus Nanopelagicaceae bacterium
GCCCCATGCTTCTTCGACTGTACGAAGTTCGACTTGTTTGATTGTTACTGGATCGCGATTGATTCCGACAACACATGCGGTTTCGCAAGGAGCTGGACAAAGTCGACCTGTGAATTCTGGAAAATTATTAGTTGCGTGTAAGCGGTCAATTGCGGAACTGAAATCTCCGCGATACATCAAGTCATTCCACTCTGGAATTAAATTTCCGAGCGGGCATCCCGAATGACAGAAAGGAATTCCACAATCCATGCATCTTGATGCTTGAGTGCGCAAATGTTCGATTGATTGTGGTTCGTAAACTTCGCGCCAATCTTGAATGCGCACATCTACTGGGCGACGCTTAGGGGTTTCACGCTGCTCTTTAATAAATCCTCTTGGATCACCCATTTGCAACCGCCTCCATTACGAACTTGTCGACTTCGTCGCTATTTAAACCTTTGCTCTTTGCTTCAGCAATTGCTGCCAAAACTTTCGCGTAATCACGAGGGAGGACTAATGTGAATCTAGAGAGATCCCAATTCTTCAAGAGCTCTGACGCCACTGTTGATCCTGTATCTGCCGCAAATTTAGATAGTATTGATTTCAACTCTGCTTCGCGATCTGCACCTACTGGAAGTAAGTCAACTAATTCAGTGTTAACAAATTCTGGCTTTAGATCTAGAACATATGCAACACCACCTGACATACCGGCAGCTAAATTGCGACCAGTGCGCCCAAGAATTACAACACGCCCACCCGTCATATATTCGAGTGCATGATCGCCAACACCTTCAGTTACGGCTGTCGCACCTGAATTTCTGACACAGAATCGTTCTCCAACAATTCCCCTGACAAATATTTCACCGCTAGTTGCGCCATAACCAATTACGTTGCCTGCAATTACATTCTCTTCTGACTTAAATTTAGCTTTTTCATCAGGACGGACAATTACACGGCCACCTGAAATACCTTTACCTACATAGTCATTACTATCGCCATAAAGTCGAATAGTTAATCCCCTAGGAATAAATGCGCCAAGTGATTGGCCGGCTGATCCATGAAGCACAACATTTATAGTGTCATCAGGTAAACCTTCACCTTTATATTTACGAGTGATTTCAGCACCCAGCATAGTTCCGACAGTTCTATTTACATTTCGAACTGGCAAATCAATATTTACGGATTCTCCATTTTCAAGTGCAGATTTTGCTAAGTCAATCAATTTATTATCCAAGGCATTTGCAAGGCCATGATCTTGGGTTGTTGTGTTATGAAGTGGAGAATCTACCTCTGGTCTTACTAGAAGCGGAGTTAAATCCAATCCACTTGCTTTCCAGTGATCGATTGCAGCTTTAGTATCCAAGAACTCAACATGTCCTACCGCCTCTTGGATTGAACGGAAACCAAGTTGTGCTAAAAGTTGTCGAACTTCTTCCGCGATGTATTCGAAGAAAGTTTCCACAAATTCCGGTTTGCCCGTGAACTTTGCGCGCAATTCAGGATTTTGAGTTGCTACTCCAACTGGACAAGTATCTAAATGGCAGACTCGCATCATGATGCAACCTGAAACTACTAGCGGCGCAGTTGCAAAACCGAATTCTTCAGCACCAAGTAGAGCTGCGATAACTACATCGCGACCGGTCTTCAACTGTCCATCTGTCTGAACCACAATTCGATCTCTTAATCGGTTCAAGAGAAGAGTCTGTTGAGTTTCAGCTAAACCTAATTCCCATGGAGCACCAGCATGCTTTAGTGATGTAAGTGGTGATGCACCAGTACCGCCATCATGTCCTGAAATCAAAACGACATCTGCATGTGCTTTAGAAACACCTGCCGCAACAGTACCAACGCCTACCTCTGCAACAAGTTTTACGTGTACACGCGCATTCTTATTGGCGTTCTTCAAATCATGAATTAATTGAGCTAAATCTTCAATTGAGTAAATATCATGATGTGGCGGTGGTGAGATAAGTCCAACACCTGTAGTTGAGTGACGAACTTTTGCTACCCATGGATAAACCTTGTTTCCTGGCAACTGTCCACCTTCACCAGGTTTTGCACCTTGTGCAATTTTAATTTGGATATCATCTGAATTAACTAAATATTCACTTGTTACGCCAAATCGACCAGAAGCGACTTGCTTAATTGCAGAACGTTTTGAATCACCATTTGGCATCGGCGTAAATCGCGCTGGATCTTCTCCACCCTCTCCAGTATTTGACTTACCACCAAGTCGATTCATAGCGATAGCCAAAGTTTCATGAACTTCTTGTGAGACTGAACCAAAGCTCATTGCACCAGTAGAGAATCTCTTAACAATTTCTGGAACTGGCTCGACTTCATCAATCGGAATTGCTGGTCTAATTCCCTCTTTAAATTGGAACAAACCACGTAAAGTCATTAAACGTTTGCTCTGTTCGTCTACGCGACTGGTGTATCTCTTAAATACATCAAAACGTTTATTGCGTGTTGAATGCTGAAGAGTGAATACCGTTTCTGGATCAAATAGATGTGGTTCGCCCTCACGACGCCACTGATATTCGCCGCCTATTGAAAGACGCTTTGCGCCTGGAATTTCTCCTCCAGGTGGGTATGCAACGTGATGACGTTTAGTAACTTCAGTTGCCACTGTATCTAATGTAATTCCGCCAAGTCTTGAAGTGGTACCTGTGAAAAATTCATCAACTAACTCTTGTGATAATCCGATTGCTTCGAAAACTTGAGCGCCTGTGTAAGAAGCAATTGTTGAAATGCCCATCTTGGACATAACTTTCAATACGCCTTTACCAAGTGACTTAATTAAATTTTTAACCGCTTTCTCAGGGGTAATGCCCGTAATTACACCTTGATGTACTAAATCTTCAGCTGATTCCATTGCTAAATATGGATTGACAGCGCCAGCACCATAACCAATTAATAGTGCAACATGGTGAACCTCTCTGATGTCACCTGCTTCAACAATTAAGCCAACTTTTGTTCGTGTTTTCTCTCGAATTAAATGATGGTGAATCGCAGCTGTTAAAAGTAATGATGGAATAGGAGCATTGTCCGCATCCCCATCGCGATCTGAAAGCACAATTATTCTCGCACCGTCTGCAATTGCCTTTGAAACTTCTTTTTTAATTTCTTCAATTCGGGTACGAAGTCCGGATCCATCTGCCTCTACAGGGAAAAGACCGCGCACAACATATGATTCAAGACCTGGGTAGTCGCCATCGACATTTGCATGAATTAGTTTGGCAAGTTCGTCGTTATCAATTACAGGGAATGCAATACCTACTTGGCGGCATGAATTTGGACCAGGGTCAAGTAAATTCCATTCTGGACCAACTGCCGAACCTAAAGAAGTTACTAACTCTTCACGAATTGCATCTAATGGTGGATTGGTAACTTGCGCAAACAGCTGCGAGAAATAATCAAACATTAATCGCGGTTTTTCAGAAAGGGCCGCAATCGGAGTATCTGTTCCCATTGAACCCAGTGGTTCCATGCCAGCTTTAGCCATCGGTGTAATGATCATGCGCAACTCTTCTTCTGTATAACCAAACGCCTTTTGGCGTCGCACAACAGAAGCATGCGGATAAATAATATGTTCGCGATCAGGAAGATCTTTTAATCTAATCATTCCTTCAGATAGCCACTTGCCGTACGGCTGTGCATTTGCAAGAGAATCTTTAATTTCATCATCTTCAATAATGCGTCCAGCTTCAATATCAACTAAGAACATCTTGCCCGGTTGTAGACGTCCTTTTCGAGCAACATTTTCTTGCGGAATATCTAATACGCCAACTTCTGATGCAAGTACAACATAACCATCTTCTGTTACCCAGTAGCGCGATGGACGCAATCCATTGCGATCTAACACTGCACCTACTTGTTTTCCATCAGTAAATGTCACACATGCAGGACCATCCCAAGCTTCCATTAGTGCCGCATGAAACGCATAGAAATCGCGACGATTTTGTGGCATTGATGTGTGGTTCTCCCAAGCTTCAGGGATCATCATCAATATTGAATGCGGAAGCGAGCGACCACCTAAATAGAGCAGTTCAAGTACTTCATCGAATGATGCCGAATCAGAACCTGCCATATCTACGATTGGAAAAATTCTTTCGAGATCGCCCGGGATTAGTTGGGATTCAAGGAGCTCTTCGCGAGCACGCATCCAATTTCTATTTCCCTTTACAGTATTGATTTCACCATTGTGTGCAATATATCTGTAAGGGTGAGAAAGTTGCCAAGAGGGAAATGTATTTGTAGAAAAGCGTGAGTGAACAATTGCCATCGGGGATTTGACGCGTGGATCATTTAATTCTAGATAAAACTTACTTAACTGTGCAGTAGTCAACATTCCTTTATAAACAATTGTTGAAGTTGATAAAGAAGAAAAATAGATTGGCAACGAATGTTCAACCCGTTTGCGCAAACAAAAAGCCATACGATCGAGAACAATTCCAGATTCATCATTTTTACCTGCGATAAAAAGCTGCTCGAATTTTGGCATAACGCTAATTGCAGTCTTGCCTAATGTCTTAGGGTCGATTGGAACTTCACGCCAACCGAGAATCTTTAGATTCTCTTCGGCAGCAAGTTTTTCAATTTCTGCACGAACATTTGCTCCTGCTTCAATAAAAGCAACGCCAGCTGCGTAATTACCTTCTACTGGTAATTCGAAATCAACAACTGCACGGAAAAATTCATCAGGAATACGAATTAATATTCCGGCGCCATCACCAGTATCAGGATCTGAGCCCGTCGCACCACGATGCTCCATATTTTCAAGTGCACGTAAAGCTTTTTGAACAATCTCATGTTCTGCTTCTCGCTTAAGGGTGGCAACCATCGCAACGCCGCATGCATCATGCTCGTTGGCAGGATCATAAAGACCTTGTGCTGATGGAAAGTTGTTCGAAAGCAAGTC
>JALRDT010000122.1 GCA_023262125.1 Candidatus Nanopelagicaceae bacterium
GAATCGCCAACTGCAAATACGGCGAGTGCAACACCTTCCCAAGCTAAAACTGATACTGATAAACCTTCTGCTTCAAAATCTGCAATTGATTTAGCGATCTTTGGATGAAATGCCATTGATGAATGAGCAACGGCGGCGGGAGAGCCTATTAAGACAATGGCGCTAGTTCCATTTAAATTGACTCGGCCAGCGGCACCGGCACCTGGGGTAATTTGAAAATCAGTAACCGTTAGTGGCTTTTCAATTTTTGCAAATCTAACAATGGCCTCTGCAATCGGGTGGCTATTTTGAGATTCAATTGAGGCCGCAGATTCGATAATCATCTTTTCAGTTGCAATTGTTGCCCATGAATTTCCAAGTACTGATGCCGCCTCTGGAACTACGGTGGTATGAATTACCTTCATTTGACCAGAAGTTAAAGTGCCAGTTTTATCTAAAACGATGTCAGTTACTTTTCTGGCAGTTTCTAGAGCAGATGGCTTTCTAATTACGATACCGCGCTGAGCTCCGCGACCAGATGCCACTAGAAGTGCAACTGGCGTAGCCAAACCAAGTGCGCAAGGACATGCAATTACTAGAACAGCCACTGCAATTTCTATAGATCTAGCAATTGATTCGCCATTGGTAAATCTCCAGAAAACGAAAGTGGCAATTGCCAATGTAGTTACTACTGGTACGAATATTGCAGAGATGCGATCTGCCATTCTCTGAATCGGAGCCTTTTCGCCTTGCGCACTAATAACCATCGCAGTGATACGAGCGAATTCAGTCTCTTTACCAACACGTGTGGCTTTAACTTCAATTCGACCATTTTGATTAACAGTTGCGCCAATTACTCGATCGCCTGGTGCTACTTCAACAGGCACAGATTCACCAGTAATTAGTGAATTATCGATACTTGAAGCGCCAGATACCACAATTCCATCAGTTGCAATTCGTTGTCCTGGATTGACTACAAAGATATCGCCAATTTCTAATTGTTCAACTGGAATTAGTAATGGTAGGCCGCCTCTTTTTACGGTGACTTCTTTAGTAGAAATTTTTAGTAGCTCTTGTAGCGCGCTACTTGCACTGCGTTTTGCGCGAGATTCTAAATATCTACCCAGAACCACCAAAGCCACAATGGATGCTGCGACTTCAGTATATACAGTATCTAAATCGTAAAGCGTTGCATAAATCGACCAACCAAAAGCAGTAAGCGATCCAAGTGAAATTAAATTATCCATCGTTGGATGGAAGAAGTTTCTAAGTGCAGCGCGGTGAATTGGTAGCGCAACAATCAAAACTACCGGTGCACTTAATATAAGTAGCGCGCCATTTACCAATTGATGAAAACTATTTGTCGGTAGTTCCAAATTAAGCACTTTAAATGCTTCGACAATCCAATTTCCGAAATTCATCTGAAGATCCATACTCATTGAAAAGAGCATTACTGGAATAGTAAAAATAAGCGCGAAAATTAATGCGATTGCAGATTTCTTGCTGTGTAATGCGATGGTTTCGTTATCGCCAATTTCCTTAGCTGAATAACCAGCGCCGACAATTTTCTTAATGATTTCTTTAGAAGTTACCTCTGCTGGCGCTAAAACATGGGCTGTTTCTGCGGCAAAGTTAACGGTGGCAGATACGCCAGGCATCGAATTTAATGAACGCTCTACCGAATTAACGCAGGCGTTACAGGTCATCCCTGTTACTTGGAAAGTACGCGGTTCTAGCGCTAGTTTGCGATCTGTCTCAGCCATTTAAGCGCTTTAACACCGCATCTTTAAGTAGTCCGTTAGTTGCCATTCCTGATTTTCCAAATGGCCCATCAACTCCTGCTAAATCAGAGAAAGTACCGCCGGCTTCGCGCAAAATGATATCTAGCGGCGCCATATCCCAGAGTGCAAGTGATGGTTCGATTGCAATATCCATAACGCCCTCTGCGACCAACATATGTGACCAGAAGTCACCAACCGCGCGAGTACGCCAAGCTTCATTAAAGATAGCTTGAAAGCCAGCCAAACGTTCACCAAAGCCTACAAAATCAGAGTAACCAAGATGGGCATCTTTAATTTCACTTACCTTTGAAACTGAGATTTTTCGTGGCGCACCTTTATGCGGATTGGTATCAGAATCAAAAGTTGTAAAAGCGCCACCACCTTTAGTTGCAAACCAAGTACGTGCAAGTGCTGGTGATGAAACTAATCCAACTACGACTTCAGGTTTTTCATTTGTAGAATCACCAGTTACTTCAACTAGCGCAATCAATGTAGACCAAACTGGAAGCCCACGTAAAAATGATTTGGTGCCATCGATTGGATCGATTACCCAGTAACGCTTCTTGCCAGAAATATCTGCGCCAAATTCTTCGCCGAGAATTCCATCTTCAGGACGCTCTGTTTCTAAAATTTCTCGGATACATTTCTCAGTTGCTTTATCAGCATCAGTAACGGGAGTTGCATCAGGTTTGGTTTCGATTACCAGATCTAAAGATAGAAAACGCGCCATTGAAACAGCATCTGCAGCTCTACCGATTTTTCGGATTAGCTCTAGATCTGATTGATATTTCGCGCTAGCCAAACTGGTCATTTCTTTATTCTAACCCTGCAGCGAGCAAGTTACGAAGACTGCTTACGCGGGCAGCGCGCTCTGGAATCTCAACGCCATTTGGCGCCATCCACTCATTTAATTTGCAATCAGCTTCATTGTGAGAGCAATTCGTCATACAGGAGTTGGTGATTTCAAGTAAATCATCAAATGCTGCGATGATGCGAGCGGGATCTAAATGAGATAGACCGAATGCACGTACTCCTGGGGTATCAATAACCCAGCTATTGGCGCTTACTTTCTGATTTGGAAAATCCTTTAATTTCACGGCATATGCTGAAGATGATGTGTGGCGACCTCTGCCAGTGACATCATTTACATGGCCGATTTCGCGATCTGCTTCGGTTAACTGATTCAGAAGCGTTGACTTACCCACACCAGAATGGCCGACCAAAACTGAAACATTTCCATTTAGCACCGAATGCAATTCAGTAAGATCGCCATCCTTTTTAGTGGTTAAGCATTTAACGCCAATAGATTTGTATTCTTCAACAAAATCTGGCGCAGGGGCAAGATCAGTCTTAGTAATTACCAATATTGGATCAATGCCTTCTGTAAAGGCACTGACTAAGAATCGATCAATAAGTCCGCGTCGTGGTTCGGGATTTGTTGCCGCTGCCACGATTACTAATTGATCGATATTCGCCGCAATGTTTCTTTCAAAATGCGCCGCATCATCCACGGTGCGCACCAAAACTGAAGTTCGTTCTTCGATGCCAACAATTCTGGCAAGTGATCCTTCTGCGCCAGTGGTATCGCCTACTAATCGCACATGATCTCCAACTACAACAGATTTGGGACCAAGTTCGCGTGCTTTCATAGCGGTGACCACGGTGCCATCTTCTAAAACGCAGGTGGTACGACCGCGATCTACAGTGATAACAAAAGCGGTGATTGCATCATCATGCGAAGGGCGATCTTTGGTACGCGGTTTGGTCCTTCTACTTGGACGGATGCGAACATCTGATTC
>JALRDT010000015.1 GCA_023262125.1 Candidatus Nanopelagicaceae bacterium
CTCTAGCGCATGAAGCACGTGGCCAAGCAGAGAGCGACCTGCAATTGAATGCAACACTTTTGGAGTTTGTGATTTCATGCGAGTTCCCTCGCCGGCAGCCAAAACAATCGCTTGCTTTATCACGCGCTAATTCTATTCGTAATTTGCTACAGGTGGCTCCGCCACCTGGTATCGATCCAGGACCCTGGGCTTCAAAGGCCCATGTGCTAGCCACTACACAATGGCGGAACCCGTATTCTCTCTTATAAGGCGCATTTCGCCAAAATCAGCGCAAACAATCTTTTATCCTCAGTTAAGGTAAGGCGAGATGAACGATAAAGATGAAGTAGATCGCCTAATTGCTGCGTGGCAGAAAGAACGACCTGATTTGGATTTTTCACCACTTGCAGTGCTCTCACGAATTACGAGAATTTCAAAACATTTGGATATTGCCCGAAGAAATGCTTTCGCTGAATTAGAAACTTGGGGATTTGATGTTTTGGCTTCATTGCGCAGAGTTGGAGACCCATATCAACTTTCTCCTGGACAATTAATTCAAGAGACTATGGTTACAAGTGGCACTATGACAAATAGATTAGATAGATTAGAAGAATTAGGTTTAATTACAAGAACTCAAGATCCAAGTGATGGTCGCGGAAGTTTAGTTACTTTAACTAAAGCTGGCGCAAAAGCCGTTGATAGCGCAATGGAAGATTTGCTTAGTAGAGAACGTGAATTACTAAAAATGCTTAATAAAGGCGAACAAAGCGAACTTGCTGCACTATTACGTGAATTAGCAATTCACTTCGAATAAATTAATCAACTGAAATTACTTTTGCACCAGGTACTGGGCCTTGCGCTCTTGCGACGCTACCCACTACTCCGCTAGATGTTAGCGCGACTGCAAGATCGAGAGAGTGATCCTCATCCGCAACCAAGAATGCAACCGATGGTCCTGATCCTGAAACAATGCCTCCAAGTGCGCCATACTCCTGCCCCGTATCCAGAATCAATCTAAGAGCAGGCCTTAACGAACAAGCTGCCGCTTGTAAATCGTTGTTAAGTGATTTGCCCACTCTCACAGAATCACCTGAGAGAAGCGACTGAAGTAATTCATCATTTAATGTTGGAGCTTTTATATCTAAACCTGTTCTAAGTCGATCGCACTCTCCGTAAACAGCAGGTGTTGATAGTCCAGAACTAGATACCGCAATTACCCAGTGATAGGTGCCGCGCGAAAGTGCTGGAGTAATTTCATCACCACGTCCGCGGCCTACTGCAGTGCCACCATGCAACATGAAAGGTACATCGCTACCTATTTCTCGTGCGACCTCTGCTAATTCATCTTTCGTAAGTCCCAAACCATAAAGTTGATCGATACCTAGCAAAGAAGCTGCAGCATCTGCACTGCCGCCAGCCATTCCACCCGCCACAGGAATACTTTTATTTATCTCAAAATCGAGGGAAGTGCTGGTATCAAATTTCTCAGACATTAGCTGTACTGCTTTAAATATCAAATTACTTTGATCAAGTGGTACGCCCGTTGTGTAATCACCTTTAATTGATATCCCGAATTGGTCACTTTCTGAAATTTTTATTACATCCATAAGCGATACCGCTTGAAAAACAGTAACTACTTGATGATATCCATCCGCTTCTTTTGGACCCACAGATAATTGCAGGTTAACCTTTGCAGGAGCCTGAACTTCTACGGATTTATATCGCATGGCATCAGCGTAGTAGTTTTATTTTAAATTTGCTTTGCAATCGCAATGTATGAAGAAATGTCTAGCGCCTCACCACGCAATGTCGGATCGATGCCGGCATTCTTAATTATTGATTCCGCATTTTCACCTAGCACCGAAGACATTGCAGATCGAATCATTTTTCTGCGTTGAGAAAAAGCCGCATCAATCAAGGCAAATACTTTTAGGCGAAAATCTTCATCTCCCAAAGGGTTGTGGCGTTTAAAGTAAACCAATTTTGAATCTACATTTGGTACGGGCCAGAAAATACTTCGCGCGATGTTGCCAGCTAATTCAAGATCTGCCCACCAAGCGCTCTTTAGACTTGGAACTCCGTAATCCTTATTACCTGGTTTTGCGGCAAGTCGATCTGCTACTTCGGCTTGGACCATAACTACACCTTCGCGCAAAGATGGAAATCTCTCTAATAAATTTAATAGAACAGGTACTGAAACGTTATATGGCAAATTAGCAACCAATACTGTTGGTTTTTTCGGCAATTCAGAAACAATCAGCGCGTCCTGATTGATAACCATTAAATCAGCGCCTGGGTTATGTGCTGCTACTGTAATCGGAAGTTGCTTGGCCAAACGTTCATCAATTTCAATTGCAATTAAAGGTGCTCCAGATTCGAGAATCGCAAGAGTCAGAGAACCAAGACCTGGACCAATTTCAAGAGCCACATCTTCACTTGTAATTTGCACTTGACGAACAATTCTTTGACAAACATTCCCATCAATTACAAAATTCTGTCCTAGACCTTTAGAGGGATTTAAATTCAATTTCGCTGCTAATTCGCGAATTTCGCTCGCGCCTAATAATGTCATTAGTCAAATGAACCAAATAGTCGAACTGTATTAGCAGAGGTAACTGCAGCAATATGTTGAGGATCCACATCTCTTTCTTCTGCTATGAACCGGACAATGTTTGCTATTTGAGCAGGTGTATTTAGCGCCCCTCTATGTGGACTCGGAGCGAGAAATGGCGAATCAGTTTCTACTAAAAGCAAATCATCTGGCACATATCTAACAGCCTCACGTAAATCTGGAGCATTTTTAAAAGTTACGGTGCCGGCGAAAGAAAGAACATAACCACGCGCGGCACAATATTTTGCCATCTCTAAATCCCCTGAATAGCAATGGAAAATAGTTTTATCTGGAGCTCCTACCTCTTCCAAAACTTTTAAAACATCTTCATGTGCATCGCGGTCATGAATTACTAAAGCCAAATCATTATTTTTTGCAATCGCAATATGTCTTCTAAACGACTCTCTTTGAATCTCTTGCAATTCAGGAGGTGTTCGGAAGTAATCCAAGCCAGTTTCACCAATTGCACGAACTCTTGGGTGTTTTGCTAACTCAGAAATAATTGCTAGGTCTGCTTCTAAATCTGAAACTACTGGAGCTTCATTTGGGTGTAGCGCTACTGCAGCTAAAACCTGCTTTGGATAAAGTTCAGCAAGTCGCACACACCATTTTGACTGTTCTGCTGAATATCCAACTTGGACAATTCGATCTATTCCGGCAGCTGCTGCATCAGAAATTACCTTTGCAACTTCGGCAGAATCCGGTTCGGTATTTGTAACAATCTCTAAATGTGCATGCGCATCAATTGCGCTGACTTTTAATGGTGCTGGTGCTGGCGCAAGCGGGCGATCGATATCGCGATTATGGCGATCAGCCAATTACTCTTCCAATCGCGGAAATAGTGGCACACTCTTGGAAACTTTTGATCCAGCTGGCAAAGTTCCCCATTTCGCAACTTCTCCAATTCTTTGCTCAGAAATTGAACCGAGTGTTTTTGCACCAAGAGAATCCCACAATTTTTCACATGTTTCTGGCATTACAGGATGTAATAAAACAGCAAGCGCTCGAATTCCTTCAGCAGTGTTATATAAAACTTCATCCAATTTAGACTTATTTGTTGGGTCTTTTGCTAAAACCCATGGTTCGGTCTCTGTAACATAAAGATTAATTCGTTTGCAGAAATCCATAATTGCCAAAATACCACCCTGGAAATCAAGGGCACACATAGCTGCATCTGCAGTGCTAACCGTTTTGATTAAAAGCTCTGATAATTCACCACCATTTGCTGGTGCTGGTATTACCCCGTCACAATACTTTTCAATCATCGCAGTTAAACGTGAAGCTAAATTTCCAAAATCATTAGCTAATTCGCTGGTGTAACGAGCACCCATATCTTCCCAAGAGAAAGATCCATCGCTTCCGAAAGGAATTGCCCTCATAAAATAATAGCGGAACGCATCTACTCCAAAATGATTAGTGATATCGCTAGGTGCAATACCAGTTAGCTTGCTCTTTGACATTTTTTCGCCACCGACTAGTAGCCAACCATGTGCAAAAACTTTTCTTGGGACTGGCAATCCCGCAGCCTTCAACATAGCTGGCCAAATTACCGCGTGGAAACGGAGAATATCTTTTCCGACTAAATGAACATCAGCTGGCCAAGTGTTGGCAAACTTCTTTCCACTTTCGGAATTTGGATCATCACCCAATCCAACAGCAGTTGCATAATTGAGTAACGCGTCGAACCAAACATAAACAACTTGTTTGGTATCCCATGGAACTGGGATGCCCCAATTAAAAGTTGAGCGTGAAATCGAAAGATCTCGCACTTCACCTTCCAAAAATGAAATAACTTCATTTCGAGCGCTTTCAGGTTGGCAAGCATCTGGATTCTCTTTGTAATGCTTTAGAAGTGGTTCGCGAAATTCAGATAATTTAAAGAACCAATTGTCTTCATCAACAATTTCCACTGGCTTGCTATGAATAGGACATAATTTCTGTCCATCATTATCGATTAAATCCCCTGGCAGCTTAAATTCTTCGCAACCAACACAATAAGGTCCCTCGAATTTACCCGCATAAATAAATCCAGCGTCTTTTAATTTTTGAAGAAAATTCTGAACGCGCTCCGTATGGCGCTTTGAAGTAGTGCGAATAAAGTCATCATTTGCGATATTTAACGCTTTCCAGTTTGGTAGCCAAGCTTCTTCAACTAACTTGTCTACCCAAGCTTGAGGTGCAACTGAATTAGCATCTGCAGTACGCATAACTTTTTGGCCATGTTCGTCAGTACCGGTTAAGTACCAAGTAGGTTCACCTTTTTGACGATGCCATCTTGTAAGCACATCGCC
>JALRDT010000010.1 GCA_023262125.1 Candidatus Nanopelagicaceae bacterium
AAACAAGTCTCGTTACTCCGTATTGTCTATCAGCAACAAGATCTCAATTACGAAAATCTGATTTACTTCTTGTTCCTTCGTTGAATACGAGTCTTCTTAAGAAGCTTCTTGTGCTTCTTCTTAGCCATACGCTTGCGACGCTTCTTGATAACCGAACCCATAAATCTCCTTAGAGAGTCTTTACATTAAGGTCGAAGATTAGCGCGTTTAGGCACGATATAAAAAACCGCCCGAAAGGAGTATCGGCCCTAAGGCGCTGGTCGCGGCAAATCCATTCATTGCGGTCGAATTTACGTAGTTTGCCGCAGTGATTGCCCCTTTTGAATCATAAGTCAAAACCAGAATTGCGTTTTTCCTTTTCCAATTGGGAAGAGCTTTAAACGCTCCAGTTGAAACAAAGGCGCCATAATTAACTTTTCCAACCGTGGCAGTCAGTGCGCTTCCAGTTGATGGATATCGGTCTGTCCAAGTCGGAACAAAGTTGGTATTGAACTTTGTAATTGCAGCAGTGCTATTTGAATTTCCACCTAAGAAAAGTGATGAGGTTGAAGTCCGCCAAGCTCGGCTGGAATTTGATTCAGAACTTCTAACAACTGAAGTTAATTTACCGTTAACAACTTTGGCTAGGAATCCATCCACTCGACCACGCAATGTGGTGTTGAGCAATTTATCAGCGCTCTGCCCAACTGCAATTACTCCACTATCTGGCGTCCTAGTAATAGCGTGAATTTGCGTGTTGCTTTTGCCAATAAAAATAGGTTTGCCGTTCCAGTTAACTACAAATGCTTTATTGCCAGGGTTAGCGTAAGAAGTACCTGCAACCGTTATGCCAGTAGCATCAACAAGAATTGCGTTGGGAATTACCGCTGCTGGCATCACCATCGATTGAGATTCGATTAACACGCCCAAACTGTCAACTTTCCAATAAATTAAATTGACTGCATCGCTCTTGTCACTACTGACTGGATCTGAAACCACATTATCTGGATTTAGGACACCTTGTATCGGAGGAAGAGTTCCGACTATTGGATTTGAGCTTGCGCCAACAAAATAGAAATTTCCCGAAGCATCAACTGTAGCTGCGCTAACGAAAGATTCGACACCGGAAGTAAGTTCGATAGTTGGGCCATTAACCAATTGCGCAAAACCATTATTTTCGCGATTTCCATAAACAGCAATTTGGCTACCGAATGCCACCAATCCATTTGCTGCACTATCAACTTGAGCTAACTGCACCATTGATTTTGCAGATACAGCAGCATTGGCAGTAGGTATGACTGAAAAAAGAAGTGTTAAAGCAAGAATTAAACGTTTCAACTTAACTCGATTGAACGATCTCTGGCTGCTTTCATAGCTTTCGCCACAATTACTTCTAAATCGCTAGCTGAAAATGATTGAAGTGCCGCAAAGGTGGTTCCATTTGGACTAGTGACATTTTCACGTAAAGTTGTAGCGCTTTTGCCTGAAGTCGCCAAAAGTTCGGCTGATCCAATAATTGTTTGCACTGTAAGTTGAGTTGCGACATCTTCTGAAAGACCCAAATCCATCGCGCCTTTAACCATTGATTCAACAAAAGCAAAGAAATAAGCTGGACCAGAGCCGCTAGTTGCAGTGACTGCATCTTGCAGCTCTTCTTTTACCTCAACTGCAATACCTGCTGCGCTAAGAAAATCAATTAAAAATTCTTTTTGATGATCTGTTACACCAGATCCTAGAGAGTAACCTGCAGCGCCTTTACCAACCAAAGTGGGAGTATTTGGCATTACCCTCACTACTGGGTTCTTGCCACTTAGGCCATTAGAAATAGTTGCAATCTTCTTTCCAGCAGCAAATGAGACAACTAAAGCCCCTGGTTTAAATTTTCCATTGATATCGGCAAGCACTGCATCTACATCTTGTGGTTTGGTCACTAGAAGCAAGACATCAACGCTACTTAAATCTGAACCGATCTTGATTTGGTACTTGCTTACTAACTCAGTAGCTCTTTCAGCTCGCTTTTCTATGACTTCAATTTGGGCAGGTGAATGTCCTGCTTTTATCAAGGCAGCAATTAACGCTTCACCCATTACTCCGGCGCCAATTACTGAGATTCTCATGCCATTAGTTTACTTAAAATTTAATCGATAACGATGTGCATTAAAGCTCGATTACCCGTAGGCTTCACGACTATGTCTGAGATTTCAGCAGGTTTTGCACGCGATTGGGTTGAATTCTTCGACCCTGAAGATGATGAGCAAATCTTTAAATGTGATTTAACTTGGCTTACTTCTAATTGGACTTGTATCTATGGTGATGGGTGCAAAGGCGTATTTGCTGACCAACCTAATGCGGGTTGCTGCACTGAAGGCGCGATGTATACAGATGAGGCAGATGAAGCGCGTGTTTTGAAAGCCGCTGAGCGCTTAACACCTGAAATGTGGCAGTTCTACGATATTGCACACGACAATAAAAGTCGTTTGAATATTTCTGAAGTTGATGAAGATAATGAACGTAAAACTCGAACAGTAAATAATTCCTGTATTTTCTTAAATCGCAAAGGTGAATTCTCTACCTTTGGATGCGTTTTACATCATTTAGCAGAGAAGGAAGGTTCGCACTTCTTAGATGTAAAACCTGATGTCTGTTGGCAATTACCTATTCGACGTTCTTTTGAAGTTCGCGAACATGGCGAACGCGAATACAACATCACCGTAATTGGAGAGTATGAACGTTTAGTTTGGGGCGATGGCGGAGAAGATTTTGATTGGTATTGCACCAGTGATACTGATGCACATGTTGGTAAGAAGCCGGTCTATCTCTCTAACTCAGAAGAGTTAGCTGCGCTCATGGGCCAACGCAATTACGACATTCTCAAAGAGATTTGCGATAAGCGTTACGCGGGAATGCAAGAAGCTAAGAAGAAAAATCTTCCGCTATTTGTAATCCAACATCCAGCTTCGCTTTAACGATCAAATGCCGTTGTGTAACCGTTGATTGCTGGTTGACCACCCAAGTGGCAGTAAAGCACTCTTGAACCCTTAGGAAAGTAACCCTCTTTAACTAAATCAATTAGCGCAGCAATTGATTTACCTTCATAAACCGGATCAGTGATCATTCCCTCTAAGTTAGCGGTCAAACGGATAGCTTCTATGGTGTGGTCACTTGCAACCCCATAAATACCATCATGCCAACGGTCCAAAAGCACAATCTCTGAATCTTCTAATTCACGACCTAATTCGATTAATTTCGCAGTGCGCGAAGCAATTCGCTTGATTTGATCCCAAGTCTGTTGCACAGTTGCAGAGGCATCGATACCGATTACATCTTGAGCGCGATTTGAATGTGCAAATCCCGCAATCATTCCACCTTGGCTAGAGCCAGTTACTGAACAAACTATGGTCTTATCGAATTTGAAACCAAGTTCTTTCTCTTGATCTTCAACTTCAAAAGCCCAGCCAGCAAAACCATGACCACCTAATTCGTGATCACTTGCACCAGCAGGAATCGCATATGGCTTTCCACCGCGATCAATTACATCTTGAATTGCTTTCTCCCATGATGCGCGAAATCCGATATCAAATCCTGCTGGATCTAAGCGGACCTCTGCTCCCATGATGCGTGATAATAAAATGTTCCCAGTCTTTTCGTAATTAACTTCATCCCATTCAACCCAATGTTCTTGTACCAGCACAGCTTTCAATCCAAGGTGCGCAGCGACTGCCGCAACCTGGCGAGTGTGATTTGATTGAACACCACCGATTGAAACTAAGGTGTCGCAACCTTTAGCTAAAGCATCAGCTGCTAAATATTCGAGTTTTCGAGTTTTATTTCCGCCATAAGCTAATCCAGAATTTACATCTTCACGTTTAACCCAAATTTCGACATCCCCGCCTAAATAATCAGTTAATCGATCAAGGCGATGAATTGGTGATTTTCCGAACAGGAGATTTACCTTCGGGAATTTTTCTAATGCGGCTCTAGACATTGTGTGATTCTATATAGCGTCGCCGGTACCGACTAATCTTGGGGTATGGCTAAAGTTAAGCAAGACCCATTTCGCTGCGGCGAATGTGGTTGGACCAGCACTAAATGGGTTGGTAGATGCGGCGAATGCCAAGCTTGGGGTAGCGTCGAAGAAGTTGGCGCACCAAAGAAATTATCTTTAGTTGCAGGGCATGTTACTCAGCCGGCCACTCCTATCGGAGATGTTGATTTAGCAACTGCTAAAGCTCGGCCAACAAAGATCGACGAATTAGATCGAGTTTTGGGTGGTGGAATTGTTCCTGGCGCTGCAATCTTATTAGCCGGAGAACCTGGCGTCGGAAAATCTACTTTATTGCTAACGGTCGCAGCACAAGTCGCAACAAACGGAGTACATACACTTTATATCTCTGGTGAAGAGAGCGCCTCTCAAGTACGTCTTCGCGCCGAACGAATTGGCGCAGTAAATCCAAATCTCTGGTTAGCCGCAGAAACTGATTTATCTGCAGTGATTGCACATATTGATTCCGTGCAACCAGAACTATTAATAATCGACTCCATCCAAACAATTGGTTCTACAACAGTTGAAGGCGCACCTGGTGGCGTAACTCAAGTTCGCGAAGTTGCAGCTGCCTTAATTCGAATCTGCAAAGAGCGCGATATTGCTTTGCTACTTGTAGGACATGTGACTAAAGATGGATCAATTGCTGGCCCTCGCCTACTCGAACATATTGTAGATGTGGTTTTAAATTTTGAAGGCGAACGCCATTCTCGACTTCGTTTAATTCGTGCGATTAAAAATCGTTTTGGGGCATCCGATGAAGTTGGTTGCTTTGATATGAACGACTCTGGAATTCAAGGAGTTGCTGATCCAACAGGTTTATTTACGTCACGTCATGCAGAACCTGTTCCAGGTACTTGTGTAACAGTTACATTAGAAGGCCGTCGCCCATTACTTGCAGAGATTCAAGCGCTAGTTAGCGCCGGTCGCGAAAATGATTTCGGAAATGCACGTAGAGTTACAAGTGGCATGGATTCTTCACGTACTTCAATGACTTTAGCGGTGCTCGAATTACGCGCAAATATTCGACTATCTGGCCGAGATGTTTATGTCGCAACAGTCGGTGGAATGAAGATGTCCGAACCTGCTGCAGATTTAGCTGCAGCTCTTGCAATTGCATCTGCTGCAAAGGGATTAGCGCTACCTGCTGATTTAGTTGCAATTGGCGAAGTTGGATTAGCAGGAGAAATTCGCAAAGTCTCTGGCGTACAACGTCGCCTCGAAGAAGCTTTCCGTTTAGGTTTTAAGCGCGCATTTATTCCAGCCGGAAGCGACGTTAAATTGCCAGGAATGGAGATAGTCGAAGTTTCTCGAATCGATCAAGCAATCGGAAAAGTTAAGATTTAAGCTTTTTCTGGTTCTAGCGCTTCAGGTGAATCCGGAGTGCCACCTTTTGGTTCACCCTTAAAGGTAAATGTTGCAGTATCGCCTTCACCCTCTGTGCCGACCAAAACGATTTCTCCGGCCTTTAGCTCACTAAACAAGATTCGCTCTGACAATGCATCTTCGATTTCGCGTTGAATAACACGGCGCAATGGGCGTGCACCAAGCAATGGATCGTAACCGCGCTTTGCAAGAAGCAACTTAGCATCCTGAGTAAGTTCGATTCCCATATCCTTTGATTGCAGACGCTTATCAAGATTCGCAACCATCAAATCAACGATTTCAATAATCTGTTCTTGATTCAACTGGTGGAAGACGATGACATCATCAATAC
>JALRDT010000017.1 GCA_023262125.1 Candidatus Nanopelagicaceae bacterium
AATCGGCGAAAAATCAATCGCGCGCATAAGTAAGTTAGCAGGTGTTTTTGGATATTTTAATACGAGATCACCTAAACCAAAATCTTTTGAACCTGTTGTGATTTTATTCATGAATAATTTCGCGTTGACTAAACCAGTAAAGCCAATCAAGAAAGCAGCGCCAGCTAAGAAAGCTGCAGCTAAGAAGTCAGATGATTCGATTAAAACTTCTGCGATTGCAGGTTCAAAGGCAACGCTAAAAGTTGATACCAAGAATCAGACTGTGCAAGTTGCAATGGCATCTTCGCAGGTAGCAGAAGTAGTCATCGAAGAAAAACGTTTGATGATGCCACCGCCACCTCCACCAAAGAAGAGCGGAAAGCAGACTCATCTAAAACCACTTAAAGCAGCTCCTGCACCATTAGTAATCGCAGATCAAGAGAGTTGGAGTGCATCTGAATTAAAGGCAATGCGCGCTAATTTATCCAAAGAACTTGAGCGCCTAAAAGTGGATTTAGCAAAGGTTGAATCTGAGATGGATTCGCTTATTAAAGATGGTGGCGAAGGTGCTGGAGATGACCAAGCTGATGCGGGCAATAAAACTTTTGAACGCGAACATGAGATGTCTCTGTTAATTAATGCTAGAGATATGGTTATCCAAACCGAACGAGCTATCGATCGCATTGATAATAAGAGTTATGGAGTCTGCGAAGTTTGCGGAAGCCAGATTGGTAAAGCACGTTTAGAGGTTTTCCCGCGCGCAACACTTTGCATGTCTTGCAAGCAAAAGGAAGAGCGTCGTTAACTCTGCAAAACATCTAAAGCTGACCTACTCCGTAGCAGTTTTAATTTGGCTGGCTGATTACCTGACCAAGCAATGGGCTTTAAATGAATTGTCTGGCAAAACTCTAAAATTTCTCTTTTTGAAATTTGAATTATCATTCAATACCGGAGCAGCTTTTGGCCTAGGAGCAAATGGCGGGGGCATATTTCTTGGTCTATTTGCGATCACTGCTTCGGCATTTGCTTTCTACTATGCACCAAAAGTGACCAATAAGTACTGGGCAATAGTTTTAGCTCTGGTTTTAAGTGGGGCGCTAGGAAATTTAACCGATCGCGCCTTTAATTCACCAGGTTTCTTACGGGGCAGCGTGACTGATTGGATTGTGCTTCCTAATTGGCCAAATTTTAATTTGGCAGATACCGCAATAGTTTGCGGAGCGGTTTTGGCATTTTTGCTCTCTTTAAAGAATATTGCGCCGATTGATAGAGCTAAAAATGCGTGAAACAAAGAGCGTTGAAATTCCTGAAGGCCTTGATAACGAAAGAATTGATAGCGCTTTAGCTCGACTACTGGGATTATCTAGAAGTGTCATCGTTAAATTGCTTGAATCAAATGAAGTTTCTTTGGGTCATAGAGTTTTAAGTAAGTCGGATAAAGTTCAAATTGGGCAAATCATTACTGTCCTACTCCCAGAACCTCCAAGTGATGTTGCGATACCACCTACGCCTTTGGATGATCTAGAAATCGTTTATCAAGATACAGATTTAGTTATTGTAAATAAACCAGTTGGATGCGCCGCACACCCAAGTCCTGGATGGACTGGCCCAACTGTGGTCGGTGCATTAGTTGCAGCTGGCATTCCACTTACTTCAAGTGGACCAGCCGAACGCCAAGGAATTGTTCAAAGATTAGATGTTGGTACTAGCGGATTGATGATGGTCGCAAAAACAGAAGCGGCATATTTGAAATTAAAAGATATGTTTAGAAATCGAGAGATTAAAAAGATTTATCATGCACTTGCGCAGGGACACATAGAACCTGCAATCGGCACTATAGATGCACCAATTGATAGACATCCTAAAGAAGACTACAAAATGGCTGTAGTGACTGATGGAAAACCAAGTGTTACTCATTACGAAGTTATTGAGTATTACAGGTCAGTCTCTTTGCTGAAAGTCGAACTTGAAACTGGACGCACACATCAGATTCGCGTACATATGTCCGCCATCCGCCATCCACTAGTAGGCGATTTAACATACGGTGCAGATCCGAATTTGGCAGAGGAGATTGGCGTTACAAGGCCATGGCTTCACGCTCAAGCGCTTGAATTTGCGCATCCGGTTTCTGGACTTCCGGTATCGGTAACAGCTACCTACCCTCGTGATTTAAATGACTCACTATCGCGCCTAAGCGACGCAGTCTTGCCTTAAGACTAATCTTGCCGCCCGTGAGCACAAATAAGGCAAATGCATCCCAGAATTTTGCTCATTTGCATGTCCATACAGAGTATTCAATGCTCGATGGCGCAGCTCGTGTAAGCGATTTAGTTAAAGAGGTCGCCGCGCAAGGTATGCCTGCCATTGCAATGACAGATCACGGAAATCTATTTGGCGCATTCGACTTCTATAAACAGGCTAAGAAAGCTGGAGTAAAGCCGATCATTGGTTTAGAGGCATATGTCGCCCCAGAGACTAGATTTGATAAACGTCGCGTTCAGTGGGCCGAAGGCGGAGAAGATGATGTCTCAGGCGGTGGCGCCTACACGCACATGACGCTCTTAGCAGAAAATCAAGAAGGCTTAGCAAATCTATATCGATTGGCTTCACTATCTTCTTTAGAAGGTTTCTATTACAAGCCCAGAATCGATAGAGAACTCTTAAGTAAATATGCAAAAGGAATTATCGGAACTACAGGTTGTGTAGGCGGAGAAGTTGCTACTCGACTGCGCATCGGAAATTACAAAGAGGCTCTTAAAGCCGCCTCAGACTTCAGAGATATTTTTGGTAAAGATAACTTTTTCGTAGAGATAATGCATCATGACATCGATGTTGAAAATAGAGTAAAAGGTGATCTTCTAAAATTAGCTAAAGAATTAGATATTCCACTACTTGCCACAAACGATTTACATTACACATACAAAGAAGATGCGCAAGCTCACGAAGTTCTACTTTGCGTTCAATCT
>JALRDT010000156.1 GCA_023262125.1 Candidatus Nanopelagicaceae bacterium
GCACAGGAATATACCTACGGCACGTTACGAAATTTGTTGGTGCGCCAACCACGTCGCATTCGACTACTTCTTGGTAAATATATTTCTATGGCTTCCTTTGCACTCTTAACTGTCATAGTCAGAGCTGCAACTGCTATTGGATTGGCAGTCGGACTATCTGAGAGAGCGAAAGTTTCCACTGAAAATTGGTTTACCAATGAAGGTTACTCTGCGTTCGGACACTCATTTGCAAATGTGTTAATAGCAACCATTGGATATGGAACCATTGGAATGTTGTTGGGTTTAATTTTCCGTTCGCCAATTAGCTCTATCTCAATTGGAACGGCTTACATATTGGTTGTAGAAAGCATCATCTCAATTGCTTGGAAACCGGCATCAAATTGGATGCCTGGAAATCTACTTTCAGTAATTGCAAGTGGTGGATCACCAATTGGGATTGAGGATGCACCTAGTTATTCTCAAGCTCTTCTAAGGATTGCCCTCTATTTAGTAGGTGCAAGTTTGATAACTGCCACACTATTTAAGCGTCGTGATGTAGCAAACTAATCGGAAATCCCAAGATTCTTAGGGTTCTTGATTTATCCTTTAGACCTTCCTCCGGAGGTATTTTGATGCGTAAAAAAACAATCGCAGTCTTTGCTGCGATTTCTCTATTTACGGGCGTGATTTCGCCAGCGCTAGCGGCAACCAAGAAACCAACCGTCGAACAGATTAATGCAGCTAAGAAAGCTGAAGCGGCTAAGAAAGCTGCAGCCGATGCACAGGCAAAGACATTAAATAAAGCGAAGGAATCTCTTCGCACATTAACGGCAAAAGCAAATGAAGCGCAAGCAAAATACAACATCGCTTTGGCTGAACTAAGACGCGCTACTGAAATTGCTAATGCCGCCGCAGCACATGCAGCCGAAGCCGCTAAGGCGGTCGATGAAGCGCATCGCAAAATTGGTAAATTAGCCGCGAATGCTTACATCATGGGCGGAAGTTTTTCAGATATCCAGCCCCTGCTTAGTGCGGATGGACCACAAGAATTAATTGATCAATTATCGCTACTTGGAAAAGTTGGCGCCTCAAATGTCGAAGCGCTAAAACGATTTAAGGCAGCAGAGATTGTTGCGAAAGCTGCAAAAGCAGCCGCAGAACGAGCAAAAGCTGCACAAGTATTAGCTACCGAAAAAGTTGCCGCTGCCAAGAAAGTTGCTGACGATGCTCGCGCAGCGCAAGCGCAAGAAGTGGCTAAGCTGCAAAAAGTTCAAGATAAGTTGATGGCAGATTTACTTGCTGCTCGAAAAGTTCGCACTACGCTCGAACAACGTAGACAGTTAGCACTTCTTGAAGAGCAGAATGCAAATGTTGCTACAACAATTATTGATCAGAAGAAGATTTGGCCAGATCGTGGATTTAAAGGTCGTTCCACAATTCGCTCTACTGCAGAACAAAGAGCAGCAGCAGTTGCATATGCAACAAAACAAGTTCTGGCTAAGAAACCATATGTATGGGGCGCTGAAGGACCTAATTCTTTTGATTGCTCTGGTTTAGTTTATGCAGCTTATAAATCTGCTGGTCTTGGCTGGCCAAATTGGGATCGTTTGAATGCCGCACTTTATTCAGTTGCTACTTATCACGTTCCCTTAACACAAATGCAGCCAGGTGATTTATTGTTCTATTCATACAATGGTTCAATCGCAGCGATTCACCACATCTCAATTTATGCCGGCAACAATATGGTTTGGGAGGCACGCAATAAGCGCGTGGGCTTAGTCAAATCTAATATGTATTCAATGCCAGGATTGATGCCTTTCGCGGGACGCGTTTAATGGATGCGCTCGTTGCACTTAGAAGTGCGGTACGAGCAACGCTCGAAAAATATTCAGCCGGCGATTTAATTGTAGTTGCCGTATCTGGCGGTGCTGATTCCTTAGCGCTTGCCGAAGTTGCAAAAATTGAAGGTGAAAAATTAGCGCAAAGAATTGTTGCGGTAACTATTGATCATCAATTGCAATCAGGTTCTGCCGAACAAGCAAATAAGGTTGTTAAACAACTCTCAATTCCTTGTTCGATTATTAAAGTGAATGTCGAATTAAAAGATGGTTTAGAAGCATCTGCAAGAAGAGCACGGTATGAAGCGCTGACAAACTTTGCTCAAGGAAATAATGCATCTGCAGTTCTTCTTGGCCACACTAAAGATGATCAAGCTGAGACCGTTCTATTAGGACTTGCACGCGGCAGTGGTGCTAGATCTTTATCTGGTATGGCTCAAGTTAACGGAATTTTTGAAAGACCATTTTTAGAAATTACACGAGAGCAGACAGTTGCTGCATGTAAAGAATTAAATTTCCAAGTATGGAACGATCCACATAATGATAACTCCGATTTCTTGAGGGTACGTGTTCGTAAAAATGTTCTACCAATTATGGAATCAGAACTTGGCCCAGGAATTAGAGAAGCGTTAACTAGAAGTGCGAATCTGTTACGAGATGATGCAGATGCTTTAGATTCGATGGCGGAAGAATTTTGGAGCCAAGATAAATCATTAGAAGTTGAGCCCCTAGCTAAATTGCCAAAAGCGGTAAGAAGCCGTGTTTTACGCCTGGCGCTCTTTGAAAGTGGTGTATCTCAACTCTCTGCCGATCAAGTCGGGCAGGTAGAGGCGTTAATTTCCAATTGGAAGGGTCAAGGCGAGGTCAGTCTCCCAGCGGGTGTGAAGGTTTCGCGAATTTCGGGCAGACTAACGCTCTCATAGGAAGCACCGAAGACCTACCGAAAGGGAGAGCGTGGAACACGCACACGTCGCTAACGATATCGAACGCGTAATTGCAACCAAAGAAGAGATTGATGCACGTATTAATGAATTAGCAGCGCAAGTTGCTAAGGATTACGATGGCAAAAACCTTTTACTTGTTGGTGTGCTTAAAGGCGCCGTTATGGTTATGGCAGATCTAACTCGCGCATTAGATATTCATGTTGAGATGGATTGGATGGCGGTCTCTTCTTACGGCTCAGGAACTAAATCAAGTGGCGTAGTTCGAATTCTTAAAGATTTAGATCGTGATATCACAAATCGCGAAGTATTAATTGTTGAAGATATTGTTGATACTGGTTTAACACTTCATTGGCTCAAATCTAATTTGGAATCTCGTGGCGCAAAGAGGGTAGAAATACTCACAATGCTACGCAAACCAGAAGCTGCGAAAGTTGAAGTAGATGTTAAGTATGTTGGTTTTGATATCCCAACAGATTTCGTAATTGGCTACGGATTAGATTTTGATGAAAAATATCGTAATTTAGATTTTATTGGCGTTTTAGCAAAGCATGTATACGAATGAGTGAGCGCAAGAAAAAAATGACCGAGAAAAAACCAGCTCGTAAATCAGGAAAATCTAATTTGCCAACGTCCAATAACAGCTTCCGCAAATTAACTCGTGGTCCACTTTTCTGGATTGTGATTGGAATTTTAGCGGTAACTTTCTTTGGACAGATCTCATCAGCGTCTAATCGCTACACAGAGGTAAGTACCTCCCAAATTCTTGATGCAATCACTAAAGGTGAAGCTGCCACTGCGACTGTTGTTGATAAAGATCAAATCATCAAAATAGAGCTAAAAGATGGCGTTACCATCAAAGGCGCTTCAAAAGTTCAAGCTAAATATGTTATTCGCCAAGAACCAACAATTATTGATGTTCTAACTAGCAATCCACCTATTAAGGGTTGGAATGTAGTAGTTCCTACACAATCAATACTTGTTACTTTTCTACTATCAGTAGCGCCATTCTTAATCATCGCACTGCTCTTCTTCTGGATGATGAGCAATGCAAATGGCGGCGGGAAAGCGATGCAATTTGGCAAGTCTCGAGCCAAATTACAAGATGATGAAACACCTAAAACTACATTTGCAGATGTCGCTGGAGCAGATGAAGCTGTTCAAGAGCTCGAAGAGATTCGTGACTTTTTAGCAGCTCCTGCAAAGTACAAAGAAATTGGCGCAAAGATTCCTAAAGGCGTTCTACTTTATGGCCCGCCAGGTACCGGAAAGACTCTGCTTGCTCGCGCAGTAGCTGGAGAGGCAAAAGTTCCTTTCTATTCAATTTCTGGTTCAGATTTCGTAGAGATGTTTGTTGGCGTTGGTGCTGCACGTGTTCGCGATTTATTTAATCGCGCTAAAGAGAACTCACCTGCCATTGTTTTCGTTGATGAAATCGATGCAGTAGGTCGTCAACGCGGAGCAGGTCTTGGTGGCGGGCATGATGAGCGCGAACAGACACTCAATCAATTACTAGTTGAGATGGATGGTTTTGATGATCAAACACAAGTCATTTTGATCGCAGCAACTAACCGCCCTGATGTTTTAGATCCAGCATTGCTTCGTCCTGGCCGTTTTGATCGCCAAATTCCAGTGGAACGTCCAGATTTAAAGGGGCGCGAAGCAATTCTTAAAGTTCATGCGAAGAACAAGCCATTTGAAAAAGACTTAGATTTATTGGCAATTGCTCGTCGCACTCCTGGTTTTACCGGCGCAGATTTAGCAAATGTGCTGAATGAAGCAGCTTTATTAACTGCACGTAATAATGAGAAAGTAATTACTTTAAGTTCAATTGATGAATCAATTGATCGTGTTATGGCGGGACCACAGAAGAAAACTCGTGTGATGAGCGATGAAGAGCGTCGCGTAACTGCATATCATGAAGGAGGCCATGCATTAGTCGCGCACGCACTCCCACATACAGATCCTGTCCATAAAATAACAATCATGCCGCGCGGTCGCGCACTTGGTTACACAATGGTGCTTCCGGATGAAGATAAGTATTCGGTTACCCGCAATCAGTTACTTGATCAATTGGCGTATACCTTGGGTGGTCGTGCAGCAGAAGAGTTGATCTTCCACGATCCATCTACCGGTGCAAGTAACGATATCGAGAAAGCAACGGCATTAGCACGTCAAATGGTTACTCAATATGGAATGACCGAAACAATTGGTGCAGTCAAACTTGGCACAAATTCTTCAGAACCATTTTTAGGTCGCGATCTATCACATCAGCGCGACTACTCGGAGAACTTAGCTGCAATTGTTGATACAGAAATTCGTAATTTAATTGATAATGCACATCAAGAAGCTTTTGATATTCTCGAAGCTAACCGTGCGATTCTCGATGAATTGGTAATTGTCCTTCTTGAAAAAGAGACCATCCTTAAAGATGAAATTGAAGAAGTATTTAAGAACGTTAAGTCTGTAAAGCCTCGTCCTGCTTGGACAGGTTCAGAATCACGTAAACCATCAGCCCAACCACCAGTTGCAATTCCTGATTCTGCAAAAGAGAAGCCAAAGAAGCGCGCTGCTCGTAAAAAGGCTGAATAACTTGAAAGATAGTGTCGAATCAGTATCTATGGGGCCTGAAGGTGGTCGCGCAAAACAACCATATGATGCAAAGCGCGCAGAAGCTGCAGTCCGTGAATTGTTACTAGCGCTGGGTGAAGATCCAGATCGCGAAGGTTTGCAAGAGACCCCAGCTAGAGTAGCAAGGGCTTATGCAGAGAATTTTGCTGGTTTATATCAATCGCCTAGAGATGTATTGACTACAACTTTTGATATTGGTCATGAAGAGTTGGTAATTGTTCGCGATATTGAAGTTTTTTCACAATGCGAGCATCACTTAACTCCATTTCATGGAGTGGCGCACGTTGGCTATATTCCGAAAGGAAAAATTACTGGACTCTCAAAAATTGCTCGTTTAGTTGATGTATTCGCGCGTCGCCCGCAAGTTCAAGAGAGATTAACTTCTCAAATTGCAGATGCGATGGTAGAAATTCTTGATTGCGCTGGTGTAATCGTAATTATTGATTGCGAACATTTATGTATGTCAATGCGCGGTGTTCGAAAAGCAGAAGCTCGCACTGTTACATCAGCAGTACGTGGCGAACTACGCAATCCAGCAACACGAGCCGAAGCAATCAGCTTAATTACTAAGAGTTAATTAGGAAGTAATTACCTATGACGTTGGTGATGGGCATTTTAAATGTCACGCCTGATTCATTCTCTGACGGTGGCGAATTTCTAGAACCACAAAAAGCGATTGCACGCGGATTAGAAATGTTTGAAGAAGGTGCAACAATAATTGATGTTGGCGGTGAATCAACAAAGCCAGGTGCAGAACGCGTAACTTTAGAAGAGGAATTAACTCGCGTTATTCCAGTTGTGCACGCACTTGCCAAAGCTGGCGTAAAGGTAAGTGTTGATACGATGCGAGCCGAAACGGCAGCAATGGCAGTTGCAGCTGGAGCGAGCATTATTAATGATGTAAGCGGTGGTTTAGCTGATCCAGCCATGCATGCCACAGCGGCGGCGCTAAAAGTTCAATATATTTGTATGCATTGGCGCGGACAATCAAAAGATATGGATTCTTTGGCAGTTTATGAAAATGTAGTTACTGATGTTATTAATGAACTAACTAAGCAAGTTGCATCTGCGTTATTAGCTGGTATTGAGCCTACAAAACTTGTCGTAGACCCAGGTTTGGGTTTTGCAAAAAATGCAGAACAAAACTGGGAACTATTGAGAAACATTGATAAATTTAAAGAATTAGGCTTTCCAATTTTGGTAGGTGGTTCAAGAAAGCGTTTCTTAGGCGGGGATAATCCATCAGAACGTGAAAGTTCATCAATTGCATTGACAAC
>JALRDT010000059.1 GCA_023262125.1 Candidatus Nanopelagicaceae bacterium
CGATTGCTTCTTTGGCAGCAGCTATCCCCTCTTCGAAACGAGTCGCCAAATCCAATTCTGCATCATTGTTATAGGCCGCGATAGCCGCAGCTGAATTTAAAATTGTGGCATCTCGTGGAGCGCCCTTCTCTCCTGCAAAGACTGCAAGTGCAATCTTGGCATTATCTGATGCCTCACCGCCGACTAACATTTCAATAGGTGAGTATTCAAAACCGAAATTAGGTGGGTCGATAAGACCTGATTCGATTTCACCATTTCCAATAGTTAAAACTTGCGTGGTGGTTGTTAGCGTTAACTCATCTAATCCATCATCACCGCGGAAAACAAAGCCATCTACCCCTCTATCACCAAGTACTTGTGCCATAACAAGATGCATACGATCATTAGCTACGCCGATTGCAGCTGATTTAGGTTTGGCAGGATTTGCAAGCGGCCCCAAAATATTAAAAACTGTAGGCACGCCTAATTCCTTACGTACGGGCGCAGCATGGCGCATTGATGGATGAAAATTCGGCGCAAAACAAAAACCGATTCGAAGTTCTGCAACGCACTCTTCAACTAATTTTCCATCTAAATTAATGGAGACACCAAGCGCCTCTAATAGATCGGCGGAACCAGATTTTGAAGAGGCCGCGCGATTGCCGTGTTTTACGACCACTGCTCCAGCAGCTGCTGCAACAATTGCTGACATCGTTGAAATATTGATGGTATTAAATTTATCGCCACCGGTACCAACAATATCTACTGCTCGCTGCGTGATATTTATCGGAGCAGAGTGCTCGTACATCTCAGCAACCAAAGCGCCTACCTCATCGGAGGTCTCACCCTTTTCCTTTAGGGCAAGTAAGAACCGCTTTAGATCTTCATGGTTGGCTCGCCCTTGCAAAATATCGCGCATCAATTCGCGCACTAACTCAGTTGGTAAATCTAAGTAATTATCAAGAAGCTCAAAAGCGCGATTCCAAGACATGTGTGCGCCCTTAAGAAATTTAATTAAGCGGTCGCTAAGAAACGAGCGCGTAGTAGTTCGGTAGCTGTCTTAGCTAATGCGAATGCATCAACTGGATGTTGTAGTGATGCTTCGGCCCTTGACCAAGCCGCTAGCCAAGAATCAGATTGGCGGGCGATCAAAACTATTGATGGTGGACAATTAAATACTTCATCCTTCAATTGACGAGCCACACCTATTCCGCCTTCTGGAACTGCTTCGCCATCGAGGATAAATAAATCTGCTCGTACTTGACCCTTGGTGTCGGTTTGGTCAACATATTGACGCAGCGCATCCGCGGTTGCAAATTCGATGGTTTCGATTGGCAGATCGGCAGCTAATTTGGAGCCTAGGGCTGCCTTTATGGCACCACGAACAGATGAATCATCGGAGTAGACGAGTACGCGAGCGTTCATATGACAATTCTATGACCCCAACAGAGCTCATTTTGACCCAATTGGCGCAAATTTCAGGTGAGCCGTTTCACCAAAATTGAGTGGTAATTCCTAGGGTTTTGAAGCTTAAAGATGTGAGTTTAAGCGTCATTTCCGCGATAATTCCCCCCATGTCTAATGCTTCAAATGCAACTAGCACCGTGGGTGGCCACCAAGTAAATCGCCCAAATCTTGTTGCGGTTGGAACAATCGTTTGGCTCTCTTCTGAATTGATGTTCTTCGCTGCACTCTTTGCTATGTACTTCACCACCCGTGCAGTGCAAGGCCCTGAAATTTGGTTTGAATCTACAGAGATTTTAAATATTCCATTTGCGGCGGTAAATACCACTGTGTTGGTACTTTCATCACTCACCTGCCAGTTCGGTGTTTTTGCTGCTGAACGCTTCCAACCACGTCGTAGTGGTTCACTTCTGCAAATAGGCAAATGGGGAATGCGTGAATGGTTCACCCTTACTTTCTTGATGGGTGCTTTCTTCATAGCTGGACAAATTTATGAATATGCACATCTAGTTGAAGAAGGTTTAACGCTTTCATCAAGTGCATATGGATCGGTTTTTTATCTTGCCACCGGATTCCACGGACTACACGTAACCGGCGGACTTATTGCCTTCCTTCTTGTGATGATTCGTGTGGCAAAGGCAAGACGTTTCGGACATTCTCAAGCAACAACTGCAATCGTGGTTTCGTACTACTGGCACTTCGTAGACGTTGTTTGGATCGCGCTTTTCTCGGCAATCTATTTGATTAAGTAAGGATCGGTATAGAACAAATGATTTCGCGTTTTCGCAAAGCTCGGTTCGCATCTCCGATACTGCTTTTGTTTGCATTAATCTCTGTAGGTTCAACATTTTCGGCTCTCTCTGCAAGTGCAGAGAGCAAAGCGCAACCAAGTGCTGAATCCAGATCAGCTCAAATCGAAGAGGGACGTCAAATTTTCTTAAAAGGTTGCTCCTCATGCCATGGATTAAATGCAGAAGGTTCGGATATCGCTCCTTCTCTAATTGGAGTTGGTGCAGCATCGGTTGATTTCCAAGTCGGAACTGGACGTATGCCAATGGCTGATATGTCAGTTCAAGCTATGCGTAAAACACCTGTTTATGATGCAGAAGAGACTGCGGCGCTAGCTGCTTATGTTGCATCTTTAGCTCCTGGCCCTGCAATTCCTACTGACGAGCAATTAAATTACGAACGCGATGGAAATTTGGCAGAAGGTGGAGAGTTATTCCGAACCAACTGCGCAATGTGCCATAACTTCGCAGCACAAGGCGGTGCACTCACTAAAGGTAAATATGCACCAACTTTGATGGGCGTAGAACCAGTACATATTTACGAAGCGATGATTACCGGTCCGCAAGCGATGCCAGTGTTTTCAGATAAAACGCTTACACCAGAAGAGAAACTGTCAATTATCAAATGGATCAAGAATGCAGAGCAAGAACCTGCTCAAGGTGGAATTGCACTTGGTCGAGTAGGTCCAGTTACTGAAGGACTCTTTGGTTGGATTTTTGGACTAGGACTGTTAATCGGTATTGCAGTCTGGCTAGCATCGAAAGCGAGATAACGTGTCAAAGGAATTAAACCCAATGGGAAATCCAGTAGAAAATCCTGGTTTACCAGAACACGTTCATCGTCGTGCGGATGAAGATCCAAAAGCAGAGAAGCGCGCAGAGCGCCAAGTCGCTTCCCTGTTTGCACTTTCCGCATTAAGCACAATTCTCTTTATCTACAGCTATTTCTTTATCAAGAAAGATGTATTTGCATTCATTCCAATACTTGGAAATATGAATGTTCAGCAATTACTTCTTGGTTTGGGTCTTGCTGGCGCATTTCTATTTATTGGTTTAGGTGCAGTCGCTTGGGCCCGTCAATTGATGCCAGATACTGAAGTTGTTGCACAACGACATGAATTTAGATCTCCTGATGAAGATCGTAAAGAATTTGTTGAAACTGTTAAAACACAGGCAGCTGCTGCTGGCATTGGTCGTCGTCCATTAATTAAGCGAACTCTTGGTGCAGCACTTGGTTTAGTTGGTTTAGGTCCAATCATCATGCTTCGTGATTTAGGTCCTTTGCCTGAAAAAGAGCTTGAAAAAACCTCTTGGAAAGCAGGCACTCGCCTAGTGACTGACCCTGGCGATCGCCCAATTAAGGCATCCGAACTTGAAGTTGGTGCTGTGGTCCAAACACTTCCTGAAGTAGATCATCCAGAGCATCGCTCATTAAACGACATTGCAAAAGATCCAGTCTTACTAATCAGATTACGTCCTGAAGATTTCAATCTTGATGCGGAGCGACTTTCATGGACTTACGAAGGCATCATCGCTTTCTCAAAAATTTGTTCACATATGGGTTGTGCAGTTGCGTTGTACGAACAATCAACGCATCACCTACTCTGTCCTTGCCATCAATCAACTTTTGATGTGACACGTGCTGCGAAAGTTATCTTTGGCCCAGCTGCAAGGCCACTTCCGCAATTAGCAATCACAGTAGATTCAGAGGGCTACCTAATTGCTAAACAACCATTTACCGAATCTGTTGGTCCAAGTTATTGGGAGCGTGATAGCAAATGAGTGCTAAAGAAAAAGTTCCAGCAGCGATAGCAAATTACGTCGACGAACGTACCGGAGCCGCAAAATGGCTTAAGAAGAATTTAACTAAAGTCTTCCCTGATCACTGGTCATTCATGCTCGGTGAAATCGTGCTTTACTCATTTATCATTCTGCTTGCAACAGGAACATTCCTAACTTTCTGGTTTGATCCTTCAGCAAAAGAAGTTATTTACAATGGATCTTACGAACCGCTAAAAGGTTTGAAGATGTCGGCGGCATACGAATCAACACTACATCTTTCATTTGATGTACGCGGTGGTCTGTTGATGCGCCAAATTCATCACTGGGCTGCATTAATTTTCATGGCCGGAATGATTCTGCATATGCTTCGTGTCTTCTTCACCGGAGCATTCCGCAAACCACGCGAATTCAATTGGGTTATTGGTATTGGACTTTTAACTCTAGGAATTATCGAAGGATTCCTTGGATATTCACTTCCAGATGATCTACTTTCCGGAACTGGTATTCGCATTACCGAAGCAATCATCCAAGCATTCCCAGTCGTTGGTAGCTACCTGGCATTCTTTGTATTTGGTGGCCCATTCCCTGGTGAAGCATTTATTCCGCGCATCTATACAGTGCACGTACTTTTACTTCCAGGCATTTTCTTGGCGCTAATTACTGCGCACTTGATGTTAGTTTGGTATCAGAAGCACACTCAGTACCCTGGGCCTGGACGTACTGAAAAGAATGTAGTTGGTTATCCATTAATGCCGATTTATATGGCAAAAGCTGGTGGATTCTTCTTCATCGTATTTGGTATTACTGCCCTACTTGGTGCGGTCGCATCAATTAACCCAGTATGGTTATATGGACCTTATACACCTGGCCAAATATCTGCTGGTTCTCAACCTGACTTCTACATGGGATGGATTGATGGTTTGGTTCGAATGGCCCCGCCACTTGAAACACATGCCTTTGGTTACACCATCTCTTGGAATATTTTGCTACCAGGTTTAATTATTCCTGGTTTGATTTTTACACCAATGGCGCTCTATCCATGGATTGAAAGTTGGATCACCGGAGATAAGCGTGAACATCACTTACTAGATCGTCCACGCAACGTCCCTAATCGCACAGCTATTGGCGCTGCGGTAATGATGTTCTTCTTCGTGGCTCTTCTAAATGGTGGTAACGATCTGATTGCTACTCACTTTGATTCCTCAATCAATCACATCATGTGGTTTACCCGAATCGGAATCATTGTTTTGCCAATTCTCACCTTCTTTATTACTAAGCGCATATGTCTATCTTTACAAAGAGCAGACCGTGATTTAGTTCTACATGGCCGAGAGACTGGACGTTTGATGCGACTACCACATGGTGAATTCGTAGAAATTCATGAACCGCTTTCAAAAGAAGAGATTTGGAAATTGACTTCACACGAACAGGCAGGAGCACTCGAACTTCCTGAGGTAGATGCAAATGGCGTTAGCCGCCCAGGAAGATTACGTTCGAAACTTCGCGCTAATTGGTCAGCCGCTAACGCTGTTCAGATTCCAAAGCCAAGCGCTAAGGAATTAGAAGATAACTCGCATCACTAGAAAGTTAACACTCAAAAACCCTTTGGCTTTATGCCAAGGGGTTTTTTAATTTAGAAAATTAGTAGCAATAGCAATCAAAATAGCGCTACCTAGTATCAAACGATAAATAACAAATGGTCGGAAACTGTTCTTGGAAATATATTTCATTAACCAAGCGATAACGGCATATCCAACTGCAAAAGCAATAAAAGTTGCCACAAAAGTTTCACCTAACGAATAGACCTCAGAAGTCGGATCGCTTATAACTTGGTACAACTGATAAAGACCAGAGCCTAAAACAGCTGGAACTGCCAAGAAGAATGAAAATTTTGTTGCAGCGCTACGGTTGAAACCTAATAGTCGCCCTGCTGCGATAGTTGCACCTGATCTTGATACCCCTGGAACAAGCGCCAGAGATTGAGCAAAGCCTAATGTAAGCGCCTCTTTAACTTTTAAATCTCTGCTTCCCTTTTGGTTATCGCCAACATAATCTGCAAATCCAAGAATTAAACCGAAGAGAATCAACATTAACGCCACCAAAGTAAGTGAACGGAAAGTTGTTTTAATGGAATCTTGGAACAAAAAGCCAAAGATAAAGATTGGAACTGATCCGATGATAATCATCCAACCCATTTTGTTATCAGCACGAGCTTCTAGATTTAGATTACGTTTACGCAAGATATTAAATTTGAACCAATTCTTCACAATTGAGAAGATCTCACGGCGAAAATAAATAAGTACGGCCAATTCAGTTCCGATTTGAGTTATCGCAGTGAAAGCTGCCCCTGGGTCCTTAGCATTGGGCAGAAATTCACCAACAATTCGAAGGTGAGCGCTAGATGAAATAGGAAGGAATTCTGTAAGGCCTTGTACTAGCCCCAGAAAAATTACTTCAAATAAATTAGTGATGTGCTGAAACTTCTGGCTGTTCGTATTCCGTAACAAAGCCAACGATTGAAATAATCAAACCACCAGCTGCGATGGCAGTTAGCCACCAACCAATGATTAGACCAAGACCTGCCAGGACAGCAAAAGCTGCAACGGGAAGCGGCCACCAAGAATGTGGTGAATAGAAACCTAATTCGCCAGCACCATCTGAAATCTCAGCATCTAAATTATCTTCAGGAAGTATCTGACCAATCTTGCGTTGCGTAAACCAGACATAAAAGCCGACCATATATGCAAGAGCAGAACTTAAAATCAAACACGCAATTCCAACTGGTTCGCCGCCAATAACCCAGTAGATCGCAGCCATCAATGTATAGAAAAGTCCAATGCCGGTAAAGAGAACCCAATTAGTTTTCATAATTAATGATGTCCCTCAATCGGTGCCTCTGGATGGTTAACATCCCACGCTGGTCGTTCAGAACGAATGCGTGGCATTGAGTAGAAATTATGACGTGGTGGCGGACAAGTTGTTGCCCATTCAAGTGATTGTCCATAACCCCATGGATCATTTGATTCCACTTTAGGTGATTTGCGGGTAATCCATACGTTTACGAAGAATGGAATCATTGATAGTGCCAATAGAAATGAACCTACAGTTGAAAGCATATTTAGATCAGTAAAGCCATCGGTAGATAAGTAATCTGCGTATCGACGTGACATTCCCTTTATACCTAACCAGTGCTGAACTAAGAAAGTTAAGTGGAATCCGAAGAAAAGTGTCCAGAAGTGAATCTTGCCTAGACGTTCATTTAACATTTTTCCAGTCATCTTTGG
>JALRDT010000101.1 GCA_023262125.1 Candidatus Nanopelagicaceae bacterium
AGAATCTGAAGCTAACTGAGATACCGCCGCACTTAATTCGCGTAAATCTGTGCCCGTTGCATTCACTAGCGCATTTACAGCAGCTGGAGAAGCTTTACGACCCAAATCTAGAAATAAATTTCTTACAAACTCTTCCTTTTCGGATTCTTTCTTTAATGGTTCGCACGCAATTATTTCTGGTTTAGCTTTCTTAATTTGATCAAGTAGCGCTTTGCCTTTCACGCCACCTTTATGTACCAAGACTAAAGTTAAAGTTGCATCGGTTGCATCTAAATATCTAGTGATTTCATTTTTTGCCTCTTCAGCTAAATCCTGTAAGTCGCGCAATATAAGCGCCCGTCTCTCCGAGAAAAGAGATGGAGATAGCGCATCAGATATCTCGCCTACTGAAACTTCACCTGCAAAGAGCGTAGTTATCTCAGCTCGCTCTTGTTTGAGCTCTGCCAACAATTTCCCAAGCGCACGATCTGCGAGAGCAGCTTCGGATCCAAGTAGCAGGTAAATGTCTTTCAAGCCACCCTCCAAAGTACTGGTAATCCGAATAAGCCGACCTTACTAGATGAAACGCTACCTGTAATCGGGTCGATTGCTATGGCGCCATCTTTGTCGGTCCGCACTACCTTTTTAAATAGCTTCAAAGTCTGATCTGATGGGTGACCATATTTATTTCCCGCACCCACACTTATTATCGCCACTTCCGGATTAGAAGCTTTATTGAATCTGTAATCTTGGTATTTCGATCCGTGATGAGCTACTTTCAAAAAATCCACCTTAGGTGGAGAAATCAAACTCTGAGCATCTGGTTCTAAATCTCCAGTTGTTAATATCGAATAATAATTTGTTGTTATTAGCGCAACAATGCTCTGATTATTTATCTCGCTACCATCGCCACCGTTGTCTGTAAAGTAATGAGAACCACTATCCGGCCATAAGAATTCAATTCTCATCTCACCCAAATTCAGAATTTCTCCACGCGTTGCATTCTGAATTATTCGCCCTACTTTTCTGCCATTCGTTGCGCCAACCAATCCTCCTACATGATCAGCGTGCTGATGAGTAAGAATTAAAATTGGTATTTCATGAATGGATAAATTCTTTAGACATTGGTCAATTAATTTGGGATCTGGACCCACATCTATAACCACCGCGCTATTTGGAGCGTTCTTTAATACAAGAGCATCACCTTGCCCTACATCGCAATTTGCTATTTGCCAATCATTATTAGGCCAACGTTGCAAATAAGTCATTAACAAAATTAATGGTATTAAGAGAATTAAATATCTTCGACCAAAATAAATAATAACCGCTATTACAATTAATAAAAATGAGTTCTTCAAATTTATAACTGGAAATTCTGCCGCGCGATAAGCAATTTTAGTAATCAAGCTCGCTGGAATTTTAGCGATGGTAATCAAAATTGGAGCTATGGGTGGTGTAAGCGCGGCTATAAATCCCAGAATTGTTACCGGTGCAACTAGTGGTGCTGCAAGAACATTCGCGATTACTGATGTAATTGAAAGATATCCGCTTAAGGAAACGATTATTGGTGAACAGAGCAAAGTAGCCGCTATTGGTTCGGCAAAACCTTTTGGCGCTTTGATTTTTGGCGCAATAAGAAGCAAGCCAGCTGTAGCTAGTACCGAAAGTGCAAACCCTGGATCTCGAGATTGCCAAGGATCTGCAATCACCACAACTGCAATCGAAAAACCTAAAGATGGAATGGAATCACTTCTCTGCCTATGAGATTTGGCAAAAATAACCACAGCGGCCATCGCTGCAGCGCGAAGAACTGAAGGTGAAGGTCGCACGAGACCAATGAAAGCAATCAGCGCAACCGAAGTTACTGCCAACCGAATTCGAACTCTTTTAATTGGAAATTGCATCAACCAAAGTAGAAACGAACTAATGATTGCGAAATTTGCGCCACTGACTGCAGTTAGATGTGTTAATCCAGAACGTCGCATAGCATCAGTAAAAGATGCACTCTGCAAAGATGTATCACCTAACACCATTCCAGGTATTAATGGTTCACTAAGAGATACTTCTCGCAAGCCTTCTCTAATTTTCCCTAGCTTTCGTTGCCACCATGAAGCTTCTTCAATTAATTGAAATTTCTCCCAAGACAAAAATAGCGCCGCTACACGCGGTTCGTCACTTTCAAATAACTTTCCTGTAGCTTTGAATTTAGTAGTTGGAAGATACTCATCTCCAAGACCTATAACTCGGACCGGAACTCCTTTAGCCTTTGCAATAAACGAAATTTTTCCGGAAGAAGTCTTTTTAGGATCAGTAGTCACAGTAAAATTCAAAGTAACTTTCTCTCCAATTAGCTTGTGAATATCAGAGTTATCCAAAGAAACTTCCCTAATACTCATCACCGATGCGCCAACTATTAGCGCAAGCACCACGACTCGGCTCTTTCGTCTAGTCAAAAGCGAGAGCGCACCTGCTATTAAACAGATGCGCCACGGTGCAATCCAACTTTGAATTAGCGCACCTATCCAAATAGATACGCCAATTAAAGCTAGACGCGAATCTTGGATCTGAACTTCTCTAATGTTGAAGCGCCAATCCCTTGTACTTTGCGTAAATCATCGATGCTCTGGAAATTTCCATTTGATTTTCGATAATCGATGATTCTGCTCGCCAAAACTGGACCGATTCCGGGAAGTTTCTCCAACTCTTTAGCTATCGCCCGGTTGATACTTAAAATTCCGTTTAGCGCAGTTGAGCTTCTAAGAACTGATCTTGAAGTCGTAATAGTCATTTTTCTATCTACATAAATCTGTTCACCATCTTTGACCATGCGCGCTTGATTTAGATATGAAAGATCTGCGCTCAGTTTGGCTCCACCTGCAGCTTTAATCGCATCATTTACTCGGGAATTAGTTGGTAGTTCGTAAACCCCAGGGCTTTTAACATCTCCTTGAACGTCAACAACGATCATTGGCGGCGCAACGATTGTAGGCACTTGTGGCGCTATGGCTTCGGCGTCATGTGGTTTAAATATGAAGAATGCACTTAAGGAAATTGCAAATATTGCGCACGCCCCAAGAGCTTTGCGTTGTGTATCAGTGAAATTAACATCGCGCCACCATAAACGGAGCGCATCAATAGTTCTTGTCTGCATGGAAATAATGAAACCATGCAGAGTTTGTGGATTGCTTGGAAAATTAAATGATTGGGGAAAACTAGTTAGGTATAACTAAGTTAACTAATTTTGGTGCGCGAGTAATGATTTTTATCGGCTTTACACCATCAAGGGCAGCATTAATCGAAGGATTCGCTAGCGCTAAAGCTTCAAGTTCAGTATCAGTGATAGTTGGTGAAACCTCAATACGCTCTTTGATTTTTCCGTTTATTTGCAGAACTGCTGTTACAGCATCTGCCACTAATAGTGATTCATCAACAATTGGCCAGCCCGCAAGTGCCACTGATGGTTTATGACCTAACCGCTCCCACATCTCTTCAGCGGTAAATGGCGCAACGAGTGACAACATAATGGCGATCGCTTCTGCAGCTTCACGCACAGCTGGATCTGCTGCGCCACAGCCAGTATCGATCGCTTTACGAGTTGCGTTAACTAATTCCATAACGCGAGCAATTGCTACGTTAAATCGGAATGATTCGACTGCAAATGCTGCATCGTGAAGCGCCTTATGGGTTGCTTTACGTAGCTCCAAATTACCCTTGGTGAAATCAATTCCGGGAGCACTTGTTACATCGCCGGATAGACGCCATGCTCTTGATAGAAATTTAACAGATCCTGATGGTGAAACTTCAGCCCAATCAACATCATCTTCAGGTGGGCCTGCAAAAACCATTGTTAAACGAATCGCATCGACACCGTGATTCTGTAATTCATCTGACAAGCGAACTAAGTTGCCACGAGACTTTGACATTGCAGAGCCATCCATGATGACCATGCCTTGGTTGAGCAAACGGGTAAATGGCTCATTGAATTTAACCATTCCCATGTCAAATAAAACTTTGGTAAAGAAGCGGCTGTAAAGAAGATGCAAAATAGCGTGCGTTACGCCGCCCACATATTGATCTACTGGCAACCACTCTTCAATTTTCTTCTGATCAAAAGGCGCCTCTGGATTAGTTGGGTCTGCATAACGTAAGTAGTACCAAGATGAATCAACGAAAGTATCCATAGTGTCTGCATCGCGTTTTGCCGGACCACCGCATTTTGGACAAGGAACATTTACCCAATCATCGGCTGCACCAAGTGGAGAACTACCTTTGGGTTTTAAATCTAAACCTGCAGCTGGTGGCAATTTAACTGGTAATTGCTCAAGCGGAACTGGTACCTCTTTGCACTTTGGACAATGAATAATTGGAATTGGTGTTCCCCAATAGCGTTGGCGAGAAATCAACCAATCACGTAAACGGTAATTATTAGATGCTGATGCTAATTTTTTCTCTTCTAATATTGAGATAATTTTTGCGATTGCATCAGACTTATTTAAACCATTTAATTCGCCAGAATTGATTAATTTTCCATCTCCGCCAGTTGCAATGCCTGAAAGATTGGGATCCTCTTCTCCGGTTTCAACAACTACGCGCACTGGTAAATTCATGGCTTTAGCGAAATCTAAATCGCGTTGATCATGTGCTGGCACAGCCATAATTGCGCCAGTTCCGTAATCTGCCAAGACATAATCTGAAGCCCAAATAGGTAATTTTTCACCATTTACCGGATTTATTGCATATCGCTGTAAGAAAACACCGGTCTTTGGTCTATCAGTAGCTAAACGTTCGATATCTGATGCGGCACGAACTTTGTCCAGATAACTCTCAAAATCTGCTTTTGCAGGCGATGCGCTTGCAAGCTCTGTGGCCAATTCAGAATCAGCTGCAACCACCATAAAGGTAGCGCCAAATAAAGTATCTGGTCTAGTTGTGTAAATTGAAATTGGCTCATCGCGCCCTTCAATTTGGAAAGTTACATTTGCACCAGAAGAGCGACCAATCCAATTTCGTTGCATCAATAGAACTTTGTCTGGCCACTTACCTTCCAATTGCGCCATGTCATCAAGTAAACGATCAGCGTAATCAGTAATTTTGAAATACCACTGATTTAACTTCTTCTTAGTAACTGCAGTGTCGCAACGTTCACATAGACCTGCTACAACTTGTTCATTAGCTAATACAGTTTGGCAATCTGGACACCAGTTAACGGCGGAATCTTTGCGATAGGCAAGACCGCGTTCGTACATCTTAAGAAATAGCCATTGATTCCATTTGTAATATTCGGGATCACATGTATTGAAAACGCGATCCCAATCAAAGGAACATGCATAACGGCGCATTGATGCCTTTTGCACTGAGATGTTTTCGTAAGTCCAACCAACTGGATCAATGCCGCGTTTGATAGCTGCATTCTCAGCTGGCAAACCAAATGCATCCCAGCCAATTGGATGCATAACGTTAAAACCTTTTTGTGCCCAGTAACGAGCAATCACATCACCAAGTGCATAAGCCTCTGCATGGCCCATATGTAAATCACCTGAAGGATATGGAAACATATCAAGAACATATTTTTTTGGACGTGAATCATCTGGGCGACCAGAGCGAAATGGTGCAATTTGATCCCAAATTGGTAACCACTTCTCTTGAACATAAGCGAAGTCATACGCTTGATGTTCGGTACTCATTTTCGCTCCTTCAACTCTTTGTGGACCTGAGGGGACTTGAACCCCTGACCCCTTGCATGCCATGCAAGTGCGCTACCAGCTGCGCCACAGGCCCAATAACTAGCAACAGGCAGGAATTCTACAAGCGAATAAAACTACTTCTCGCCACCTGATTCTTCGCCAAATATCGGCTCAGGTAGAGATCCTGAATTATGTTCTACCAAATTCCAACCTCTAGGCGTTGTTGAAAGAATTGACCAAGCTGCATTTGATAATCCACCAATTGAGCCCCAAGTTGTCATTGGTAGATTTAACATGGAACCAAGAATGCACCTTGCAGTTCCACCATGAGTTGCCACAATTAAAGTTTGGTTAGTTTTACCTTCTAGAGCTTCATAAATAGCTGCCGTTGCACGCGCTGCTACATCGCTTCTGCGTTCACCCACATCACCAGCAGGATTATCATCACCATCAATCCAACGAATAAAGTTTTCGATATCGGTTTCGCGAATGGCATCACCTGTTTTGCCTTCCCAATTTCCACCATCGGTCTCGCGCAAACGTATATCTTTTTTGATTTCTAATCCAACTAAATCGGCCAATGCTTTAGCTGTTGAATATGCTCTAGATAAATCACTTGAAATAATCTCTGTTGGAGATAATCCCGTCAATAATTTACCTGCTCTAGTAACTTGTGAAATTCCGGTTTCATTTAAAGGAATATCGGTAGACCCTTGGAAGCGATTTGCAATATTCCAATCTGTTTGGCCGTGTCGCCAGAGAACTATCTTGTTGTGATTATGACTCACGGCGCCTCACCTAGTTTCATCAATATGTAAGGGAATGGTTGGACAATCATTCCAAAGTCGATCCAACATATAATACCTACGTAAGTTTTCAGATTGGATATGTACTACTAAGTCAGAGTAATCAATTAAAATCCACTCTTCGCCATTTTCACGACGAACTGGTTTCTCATTAATATCCTTTAATTTTTCTTCTATTTCATCCGCAATAGCTTCAACTTGCTTAGGATTATTTCCGGACACGATCAAAAAAGCTTCAGAAAGCAAACTTTGATCTGAAAGATCAATTGCCACTAAATCAGTTCCTAATTTATTTACTGCAGCTTGAGCGGCGATATCTAATTCTTTGCGCACTAATTCACTTACTGGCATATAACTTCCTTTCGGTGATGAACTTTCGTACGCTGGGAGAAATTCCATTTAATTGTTTGTCGTTCCTAATTTGTGTTGCCGAGATATCTAAGGCACCAATATCTATTCCATCGCCATCATCGCCTGGGCGATCAATCACAATAAAATTGACCTTTTCTTGCAACTCTTCATGTCTATGCCATTTTTCAATATTGGCATAGGCATCACTGCCAATAATCCAATAAAGCTCTTTCTCGCCACTTACAGAATTTTCTATCTCTTCGACTGTGTCAAAAGCAAAACTTGGGCCATCTCTTTTAATTTCAATATCGCTCGTATAGACAGAATCTTTTATATCCTTAGGTAAATCTTCAATTGCTAATTTACACATTTCTAATCTTGTTGCGCCATCAACAGTAGGCCCAGCTTCTCTAAGTAGAGGTTGACCGGCAGGGATCAAAATAATTTGATCAACTATTTTGCGCGAGAGAAGTTCGACAATTACTCGTAGATGTCCATTGTGGATGGGATCGAAGGTCCCTCCGTACAAACCAATTCGTTTAGCGGTCAAGACGCAATGTTAAATAAAGCAGTAGAGTTAGGATTCCAAAGGTGGTCAATCCGAAAACAATCGGGTGCTGTGGCAACTCTCGAGTAGCTTCTTGTAGATGGAACATGACTAAATACTACTTGCCTTTTAGCAATTCTTTGAATTTTGCCTCATCGATAATAGCCACACCTAGCTCTTCGGCCCTCTTTGCCTTAGAACCAGGTTCGGAGCCCACAAGAACGTAATCAGTTTTCTTAGAAACGGAAGATGAGGATTTTCCGCCATGCGCAATGATTACTTCATTTATACCATCTCGAGTAAAAGATTCCAGGCTTCCGGTAACTACGAATGTTAATCCAGCCAATGTTTGTGGCAGATTTGATGATTCAACTAATTCCGTTGCTACTCCGGCTTTGGCCCAGCTTTTCACTATATTTTTATGCCAATCCACTTTAAACCAATCGACAATTGAATCAGCAATCACGCCACCAACGCCATCAACTTCAGATAATTGCTCAGGTTTTGCCTTGGAAATTTCATCTATAGATTTGAAATTATTTGCAAGAGCTTGGGCAGCTGTCGGACCGACGTGTCTAATAGATAAAGAAACTATTACTCTCCAAAGCGGTCTGGATTTTGCAGTTTCAAGAGCTTCTAGAATCTTATTAACATTTGCCCCAGCTGAACCATCTTTCTTGGTAAAAAATGGTGAAGTCATGAGTTTTTCTACAGTTAAATCAAATAGTTCAGATTCATCTTTGATTATCTTTGCATCTAGTAAGGCATTTGCAGCTTCATAGCCAAGCACATCAATATCAAGAGCAGATCTGGAGCCTATGTAATAGAGACGTTCTCGCAATTGTGCTGGGCAACTTTGAGCATTTGGGCAACGCAAATCAACATCGCCTTCAGATTGCTCAACTAACTTAGCGCCGCAATCTGGACATCTATCAGGCATTTTAAATTTTTTCTCTTTGCCTGTTCGTTTATCAGTCACTGCAGAAAGTACCTCAGGGATTACATCACCAGCTTTTCGGATTACAACGTAATCACCAATCAGCACACCTTTACGTTCAACTTCTTGTGAATTATGTAAAGTCGCATGAGTAACTGTGGAACCTGCAACCAGTACAGGTTCCATAACCGCAAATGGAGTAACTCTTCCAGTGCGTCCCACCGAAACTTGAATATCAAGTAATTTAGTTACGACTTCTTCTGGAGGATATTTATAGGCGATGGCCCATTTCGGTGCCCTGGAAGTAACACCTAACTTTTTCTGTAGTTCAATTTGATCTACTTTAATTACTACACCATCGATTTCATGCTCTAAATCATGTCTATGTTCTGCATAGTTTTCTATGAATTTTGCTACTTCTTTTCGGCCTTTAAATACTTGAAAATGTGGACTGGTTGGTAAACCCAAGCTCTTTAACAATTCGTATGCTTGGCTCTGTTTATTAAATCTTGTGTCAGTCGCTCCGATGCCATGAACCAAAACATTAAGTGGTC
>JALRDT010000135.1 GCA_023262125.1 Candidatus Nanopelagicaceae bacterium
ATAAGTGGTTAGAAGAAAATTATAACCCAAAAATCGAAATACAAGTTCTAAATGAAGCTGTAGATAAATTAGTAGAGGAAAGAGACGCTTTACTAAAACAGAGAGATGATCATGCTATTGAGTTTGGAGATTGGATTGGTAAAAACACTATAACTTATCATAACGGTAAATTTAGAATGAAAACCTTAACACCTGTTTTTCTTACATCAGAACAATTACTAGAACGATTTAAAAAAGAAAAAGGATGGATATAACAATGTGCAACGGACAAGGTTGTGATTTAAAATCAACTTGCCCTCAAGGAAGAGAAAGTCATAAGGGGTTCAAACGAAGTGAAAGAAGAAGATTCAACAATAATTGATGCTGCGCTAATTCAGTACCTGACTCTGGGATTTGCAGTCAAGAATGGATTCAATCCAGATTCACCTGCTGGACTTAGTAAGGTGACCCTTACTAATTAAAAATTACCAATCTAATAAGCTGATAATTTCGTCATCATTTATTCTATTCGGATCTACTAGTCTGGCCTGTGAATACCAATGATTTTGCTCAACTGTATACGTTTGAAGTCTTCTTAAACTTTCAATAACTTCCTCACGCTTAACCCCCAGCTCTTCTAAGCGATGCCGAGTTTTAGCTAAAGTTATAGTCTCTTTTGCTCGTTGGAAGTTGTTGCCTTGGAGGTAAGACATTATCAAAACCCCCATACTTACCAATTCTCCGTGAAGAATTGTCCTGCCTGTTACCTCCTCAAAAGTGTAGGCAAAGAAGTGCTCTGATCCTTCTTCAAATCTTGCATGTCCCATATCGTGGCAACGCCAACCGATATCGCGATGTAATTCCATTAATCTCCGTAAGCCATCATCGGTAAGCTCAGCAATTCCCGGAGCACATAGATAAAGCTCGTCTAGGTATGTTTGAGAAATTTTTGGCATCTCGGCAGTCCAACCAAACTCATCCTTGCCAGCCTCATGAGCTAATTTCCAGTCAAACCAGGCGGTTTGGCAAGAGAGAACATCACCGATTCCGCTGGTAACCATGGACTTTGGTGCAGCGCGAAAGAGCTCAAAATCAACATAAACCATTTCAGGGACCGCATCGCCCTCGTAGCGCACACCGCCTCTATCTCGAAGAGCAGACATTCGTGTGAAACAAGCATCAACACTTGGAAGAGAGGGAAACTGCAACAGAGGTAACTGTCTTCTCCAATGAATCCACTTGGCAGTATCCATGGCTCCGCCTCCGCCAAGGCCAATAACTGTGACGGCCGGAGATTCTTTAGCGAGAGTATCCAGGTGCTGTGGAGAGAGATCGCCAGATTGAATTATTTGCAATGGTCTGTTATCAATTTTATGGTCAAGCAAGGCCCAAGGTTCAGGTTGAGTTATAAGTATGTAATCGCCAGCATTATTTATTGCATCCACAGAAATATTATTTCCATAGGTTGCATTAAAGCCTTGAGCCTTAAACGTCATTTTGACTCTCCATATTCATCAATTAATTGATTAATTCTTTCTGGACCAATAATTCTATACTTCTCTAACCTACGGTCACGCAGTAGTAATTTAGCAAATAGCTTTGAATTCTTCTGATATTCATTTTGCAATTTACTTAATGAATAGCCCAAAAACTCTGCCTGCAAATTGGCTTGCGCAACCATGTTGCTAATCATAGTTCTATGTAATGAGATTAGTTCAATTAAACGATCTTCGTAATCCGAAAGATCGAGATAATGAGTTTCCTCTACAACGCTTCTTCCGAAATACCATCGCTCTATTGGGAGATGAGGTGCCAACTGGTCTACTTTTCCACTTGGGTGTTTATCAAATCCCGCGGTCCAACAAGCCTCAGCCACTGCTTTGCCGACCAAAATGTGATCTTGGTTATCCTCGAATTTAATTGAATCTGGATCAAAACTCATCACTAAATATGGCCTAGTCTCTCTAATTACCTCGACTATTTGATTTCGAAGTGAAACCTCACTTTTATCTCCTAAAGTATCTGTTTGATATCCAAATTCTGATAAAGAATTAATGCCAAGGGCAGATAAGACCTCGTCAAACTCAGACTTATTACGCCTAATAGTCTCAATTTCATCAAGACCCCAGCTATCCCAACGGTCATCAGTAACTCTAATAACATGGATTTTCCAACCTTCATCCAATAGCGCCAAGGTGGCCGCCCCACAAAATAAGAGCAAGTCATCGGCATGAGAGATAACTATCAGACCAGTTTTTTGTTTAGTGAGTGGAATCTGAAGCCTTTTAGACAATTTACCTCCAAAAATAGACCAGACCAGAATGAGTCTTGTTATGAGATTGTTGTAGTAAACCCTTAATAAATCAAGCGTTGGTGGGTATTTTTAGGACACTAGGGGTGCGCCCCTCAATGAAAGGAAAACACTTGTTAAAGGGAAGAAATTTCAAAGCAGTTGCTCTAGTTGCGGCTGCAGTTTTAACTCTGAGCGCATGTAGCAGTGACTCAGAATCTGGTGGTGAAGTAGGGGGAGAGATTAATGTCTTTTTGATTCCTAGCCCATCATCAACATCAATTCAGAGTTTTATTCCAGAGTTTGAAGCTGAGACTGGAATCAAAGTAAATGTGTCTGAGACTCCATACGGTGAAGCACATCAGAAACAACTCCTCAGCTACAATCAAAAAGCGGGGGCTTATGACATTGCACAATTTGATAATTCATTCCTAGCTCCGTTCTGCCAAGCCAATGCTATGTTGCCACTAGATTCATACATTTCTGGATCTGATGAATATGACATTAGTGATTTTGGACAGGGACAACAAGATTATGGAAAGTGCAATGGAGAGACTTTAGGTCTAACCCTAAGCACTGAGCCGATGATTCAGTGGTATAGAACCGATCTCTACGAGAAGCTTGGATTAACTCCAGCCAAGACATGGGATGAGTACTACAACAACGCAAAGAAAGTACAAGCAGCTGGATATGGCGGACAGATTATGGGTTTTGGTCCTAACGTATCTTGGTGGTGGATGACTCTAGTTTGGTCATTCGGAGGAGCTCTATATGACGAAAACCTCAACCCAGTAGTAAATTCAAAAGAAGCAGTTGCTGCAACGGATTATCTGAAGAAGTTACTTGAAGTATCGCCAAAGGGAGCAATCACCGCGACCGGCGATGACACAACAAGTAAGTTCCTTGGTGAAGATATTGGAGCGATGCTTAACTACTCGGGTTACTATGGAATGGCGCTTGATCCAAGCATCAATAAGAATGCTGGGAAGATTGGTACAGCTCCAATGCCAATGGGTAGTTCAGATATAACTCATCTTGCTGGATGGAATATCGGAATACCTGCCGATGCAAAGAACCCTGATGCAGCTTGGAAGTTCCTTGAATTCGTTCTAGGAAAGACTAATTCAGTGAAGTATCTTGAGTCTGGCGCCGCGGCAATTGGTCGTCAGTCAATTATCAACAATGCGGATTTAGTGGCTAAAAATCCATATCTCCCACAGTTGGAGATTCCATCAAGCTCACGCATTGAGAGATACCCACAAATTGCGGTTTGGCCAGAGTTTGAAGTTGCCGCAATTGATGCTGTTACTCAGGTCCTAACTGGGAAGCAGAAGACTCAAGCAGCATTGGATGCGCTTAATGAGAAGCTCAAACCAATACTTGCAAAAGAGCCTAAAAGCTAATCAGCTCAAAGACTAAGGCTTGGGCCTGGCACAATAGTGAAAGAGAATGATCACTAAAGTGCCCAGGCCCAATTTGCTGCGTAGGAAGAATCTTCGTCCCGTTGCGCAATTAACGATTCCAACTTGGATTTTTCTCGCATTGGTTGTGTTGATTCCTTTCTTCTACGGGGTTTACCTATCATTTCTAGATATCAATCTGGCCTCATTTCTCCCACCCAGCTTTGTGGGATTTGATAACTATAAGGCGGTGCTAGCAGCTTCTGAGACTTGGTCAACACTTCGAATCACCTTGATTATTACTTTTATTGGTTTACTTACGCAGATACCAATCGGAATACTTCTAGCTTTAGTACTGCATGAAAATTTGCGTGGCACAAAAGTATTTCGTTCAATCTTAATCACCCCAATGCTCCTTACCCCGGTCGCAGTTGGCCTGACTTATAGATTTATGTTTGATACTGATCTTGGTGTTATTAACTGGGCCTTAGAAAGTCTAGGAATCGAGAGAGTTAACTGGTTAGGATCGCAGACTAGTGCGCTGTTCGCCATAACAATTGTGGACTCTTGGCAATCAATCCCTTTCGTTATGCTCTTGGTTCTAGCGGCCCTGACCGCTATTTCACCCTCTTTATATGAGGCAGCTCGAGTTGATGGAGCATCAGCAAACCAGATATTTCGAAGAATTACGCTGCCATTAATCACACCAACGCTCTTGGTAATAACCATGATTAAAATTATGGATTTTCTAAAACTTTTTGACACACTCTTTATTCTCACCCGAGGAGGTCCAGGAAATGCAACTACAACCCTTGGACTTTGGACTTATAAGACCGGATTTGTATTCCTTGAGTTCTCTAGAGCAGCAGCGCTTGGGGTAATAATTACTATAATCACGCTTCCGGTCTATTTCCTCTGGCGTCGAGCCTCAAGGGGCGTGCGATGATTCTGAAGCGAAGCGCCTCTTACTCTCTCTTGTTTCTTGCCTCGTTTCTCTCACTGTTTCCACTATTTTGGACTATTAGCACTTCAATAAAGGATCGAGTAGATACTTATAGCTTGCCACCAAAGTTTTTTAGCTTCACTCCTACCCTAAAGAACTACACATCACTCTTTTCTCTGGAAAAGTTTTGGCAAATCTATTCCAATAGCATCATTATTACTTTGGGAAGCACACTTATTTGCTTAGTGGTAGGAAGTCTTGCAGCTTATGCATTGGCAAGAAAACCAAAATTCAGAGGCAGAACTCCCTTAGAGGGATTAATGATTGCGATAAGAGCGCTTCCAGCAATCGTGTTGCTTTTACCAATATATAAACTGAGCTCGTATCTAGGTCTTTATGATTCCAAGATAGGGTTAATCCTCATTTTTGCAGGATTTAATATCCCATTTGCAATTTGGTTACTGATGAGCTTTTTTGAACAGATACCTGTTGAAATTGAAGAATCAGCTAGAGTCGATGGGGCTTCAACTTTCAAAATGTTTACGCGAATTATCTTGCCATTAGCGGCGCCTGGCTTGGTAGCAACGGGGATATTTGTCTCTCTCCTTTCTTGGAATGAGTTTTTAATTCCTGTGATTATGGCTGGAGAGAACTCAAAAACTCTTCCAGTGCTGGTTGCCAGTTTTATAAGCAATCGCACCCTTGATTGGGGCCCTATGGCCGCCGCTGCCACGGTGGCCTTAATACCTATAGTCCTCTTAACGGTAGTAATTCAGCGTTGGTTGGTAGCTGGACTTTCAAGCGGGGCTGTTAAGGAGTAGTTGTCTATAGTAGAAAGCGCTCTTTTTTGGCGTTCTTTTTTGAGTCTTGTAATCAACATAGATCAGCCCAAATCTCTTTTCATATCCATATGCCCATTCAAAATTATCTAGAAAGCTCCAAGCGAAGTATCCCAGGATTGGTGCACCTTGACTTATTGCTGATTTCATCGCATCTAGGTGACGTGCTAAATAGTCAATACGCTCATCATCAATAATCTCATCATTAATCACTTCATCATTCCAAGCAGAGCCATTCTCGGTAATGTATATCGCTTTTGGTGAATATTCCTTTGAGATTCGAAGCAAAATCTCCTCAAAGGCCTGGGGGTTAACCTCCCAATTCATTGCAGTTCTTTTAACGTTCTTACAATTGACACTTCTTATTGGTAGTGGCTTTGAATTTTGATCTGCTGCCACGGTCTGTCTGAAGTAGAAGTTAACACCAAGAAAATCTAAATCTTGAGCAATCAATTTCATATCTCCACTATGAATCTCTGGAGATGCTCCTAAAGCATCGATTACATCTGCAGGGTAGGTTCCGCCAAAGACTGGATTAAGAAACCATCGATTATCAAAGCCATCAGCTAATTGAGCAGCGATGCTATCCTCTTGACTATCAGTTGCTGGCACTGCCGGAGTAACATTAATAACAATTCCAACGCTTGCTTCAGAAACGTTGCTTCTAATTACTTGACAAGCCAATCCATGCGACATGAGCAGATTGTGAGAGACATTTAAGGCTGTTTGAAGATCTTTTATACCAGGAGCCATATCACCGTATAAGTGGCCAAGCCAGGCGCTACATAATGGTTCATTCAATGTCATCCAGTTTTTGACTCGATCGCCAAATCGAGAGGTGAGCACTTCGGCGTACTCCCCAAACCACTCCACAATTTCGCGGTTATTCCAACCACCACGTACCTGCAACGCCTCTGGCAGATCCCAGTGGTACATGGTCAACCAGGGGGCTATTTCCCGCTCTAATAATGAGTCAATTAAGCGATCGTAAAAATCTAACCCCATTTCATTTATCTTGCCAACGCCATTTGGAATAACTCTTGGCCAGGCCACAGAGAATCGATAAGCCTTTACACCCATCCACTTCATCAAATCAAGATCTTCCTTGTATCGGTGGTAGTGATCGCAGGCGATATCTCCATTGTCAAAATTAGCTACCGTGCCGGGAACTTTACAGAAGGTATCCCAGATGGATTGACCTCTACCATCTTCATTAGCAGCTCCCTCAATTTGGTATGAAGATGTGGCAACACCCCAGAGAAATTCGGTCATACAGAGAGACGCTTTCCAACCACGACTTCATCTCCACGCCTTAATAGTTCGGTATATCCAAGCGCTGCATAAAACTTCAAACCTCGCTCGTTATAAGCTGAGACCCGAAGATGAAAGCCAGGAGAGCCAAGATTCTTCAACTGATTCTCCATCTGCACCATCATTTTTCTACCCCAGCCTTGCCCTTGAACCTGAGGCAGCAAATCGATATGTCCGTGGGAGGGAAAGTCCTTAAGTACTTCGGAAGGTGATGGAGTAGGAGAAAATATCTCACGGACTAGCCATTCATCTTCACTAAATTGTTTTAACTCAGCATATTTGATTTGTAATTGTGGCCACCAGTGCTTTTTGCAGAGATTTTGAAAATGGTCGGTGTCAAGGACACAAAGCCCATATCCAACAGTTTTTCCTGATTGAGAAAGAAGGTTGCTGGTCTCACTTGCATGAGTAACATATGGCCCAACAAAAACTTCACCAAGCATCTGATCATTTCTAAATTGGGATGTCGCATCACTTCCAGAGTTGCCAGTTTTTAAAGCCACAAAGTACAAATCATTTAAGTCATCGAGCGTTGCCGGTCTAATCTCAATTTCTGGCATGTGAGAATAATCTCCTACTCGCTGTTGCTTTGGCGAGAGTCCTCTGGTCTATCGCCATTCAAGCCAATAACCCCTATTCAAGCGTAAAAAACTTGATCTTCTTGAGACTGGTCTGATATTAATTCCCGCTCAACCCTAGATTTATTTACCCTCACACAATACCCTCAGAAACATGAATGCCGACAAAGCTGCAATCAGGGCAAAAGAGCAATTGTTTAGCTTGCTTTCTCAGCTTCCCCAAGGCGCACGTTTACCTGGTGAGAGAACACTCTCTGAAGAATTTGGAGTTTGTCGCGTTACCTTAAGGCGAGCACTTGAAGACTTTATTGCAGATGGAAGACTTGAGAGACGAGCCCGTTCAGGGACTTACATTAAAAGACCCATGATTTCATCAGAGATGCGTCTTAAGTCATTCACTGAAGAAATTAGAGCAAGAGGGCAAGAACCATCTTCTAGCCTAATTTCATTTAAGAAGACTAAAGCAAGTCTAAATGTTTCAAAATTATTAGGAATCAATCAAGGAGAGGAAATATTTTTTGTCACAAGACTACGTCTGGCAGATCATATTCCTGTTGCCCTAGAAACACTTCGAATTTCTTGCAGCTCAATACCAAATCTAACTCCTGAAGATTTCAAAGGTTCTATATACGATGTTATGTTTGAGAAGTCGGGAATCAGAATCATGAGTGCTAGGGCAGGTATCACTGCTCACAACCCAAGTGAAAGAGACAGAGATCTTCTTAAGACTTCATTAGAAACTCCCTGTCTT
>JALRDT010000157.1 GCA_023262125.1 Candidatus Nanopelagicaceae bacterium
ATGGAGCCCCCCGTCAGGATTGAACTGACGACCTTCCGCTTACAAGGCGGATGCTCTACCACTGAGCTAGGGAGGCGTTTGTTGCGGGCGTAATTATGGCAAAAACTAGCGATTATCTGAAATCGGCCACGAGATAAGGCGCGGATATTTAGCTTCTCGCCCATCGCCAGATGATTTTCCACGTAAACGTCGAATAATCCAAGGAATCACAAATGTTGCAATCCAAAGTGCATTAACTATTTTTTTCTTTATTGGATTTCCTTTTGGTGCAGGTGGCAAAGGTATTTTGTATCCGGGATCAAATGGCAATCCAAGATTTTCTAATACACCTTGTGCAACTCGGTAATGACCTTCTGGATTTAAATGTAAACGATCAAAAGCTAAAAATCGAATATCGTTTGGATATCTACCATCGTTTGCTTCATTTAAAATTGCACCGGTTTCGGCAGCTAATTCACGAACTTGTTTATTAAAATCTTTAAAACGCTGGTTCCAAATCACACCTGTTTTAGTATTAGAAGCTGCGCTCTCTTGAACCGTAAAGAGCATCAACTGCGCACCATATTTCTTAAGTTCTGCCGCTAAATCACGAACTGCCTTTGCATACTCTGGCAAAGTAATTTCTGGATTGTATTTAGGGCGGATAACATCATTTGCACCAGCATGGAAGCTAACCAAAGTATCGGATGTGATTAATTGGAGGGCCGCCGGAACTTGATCTGTAACAACCTGATGAATTAATTTTCCGCGCACCGCTAAGTTTGCATATCTAAAGCCATCTATTTGCGATGCCATCACATCTGCAACGCGATCAGCCCAGCCCCGATATTTCCCGTCAATTAGCTCATCGGTCATTCCTTCAGAGAAAGAATCACCCAGAACTATAAAGTTACGGAAAGAATTTGAATTACTTTCTGACATTACTTTCGAGCCTCATCTACCGCAAATAAAGCGATAGATGTCGCAACGCTGGCATTCAAACTTTCAGTAGTTGAACGCATCGGGATTTTCACTACCAGATCGCACTTTTCACGGGTTAATTTACTTAAACCTTTACCTTCGGAACCAACGATGATCATGATTGGTTCGGTTGCAACTTTCATATTGCTAATTAGCTCATCAGATTCGCCATCTAAACCAACTACAAAATAGCCACGTTCTTGCACATCTTCGATTGCGCGATTCAAGTTAGTTACTTGCGCGACTTGCATACGAGCCGCCGCACCTGCCGAAGTTTTCCAAGCAGCGGCAGTCATTGCTGCAGAGCGACGCTCCGGAATGATCACGCCATCTACGCCAATGGCAGCTGCAGAACGAATAATCGCACCTAAGTTACGTGGGTCAGTCACGCCATCTAGTGCCACGATTAATCCTGGCTTTCCCGCACGTAACAGAATTTCATCAAGCGATGAATATTGGTATGGCTTTATTGATAGCGCAATTCCTTGCGAATTCATAGAGATTTTCTCTACATCCGCGCGATGCACTTCGCGAATTGGTAACGCTTTCTTTAACGCAAGTTTTAATGATTCTTCAATGCGGTCATCAATATCAATTGATCTCGCCACAATTAATTCCGTTGATGGCACATCTGCACGAAGCGCTTCAAGAACTGCATTACGTCCTGCCACCATTTCGCCGTGGAATGAGAAGTTGCTACGTTTTTCAGAACGTGATGAACGCGCAGGTTTTGCTGCGCTCTTACGTTTTGCCGCTGCGTGATAAGGACGATCTTCAGCTTTAGGTGTTGGTCCTTTGCCGGCTAAACGTCTTTTATTATTGCCGCCAGTGCCTTTTGACGGGCCTTTCTTGCCACCTGTTGATTTGCGCACAGCTCCGCGACGCGATGAATTTCCGGCCATTTTTAAATACTTCCCTTAATAGTCCAGCGTTGTCCTTGAGGAGTGTCCTCGATCGTAATTCCAAGTGCAGCTAGCCCATCACGGATGGCATCAGAAGCGGCAAAATCATTACGCTCGCGCGCTGATTGGCGCTGCGCCAAAGCCAATTGAATAACGCCA
>JALRDT010000095.1 GCA_023262125.1 Candidatus Nanopelagicaceae bacterium
CTTAAAAATAGCTTCTTCATATTTCTATCATGACTACCTTAATCACATCAGATCAATTTAACGCTTATAAGAATGAAGGATTTAACTTCATTCCATTAGTGAAATCTTTCGATGTCGGTCATGAAACACCTTTATCAATTCAGGAATCAGCCACCTAACCAAGCTTGATGCAATGACAGGTTATGCGCAGTACAAAAAGGTACCTGCGGCAAAGCTTTCAGTAATTCTTTCAGGTCTAATGATCCTAGTTGGCGGCATCTTTGTAGCCCTAGGTATCTATGCTGATCTAGGCGCGCTGCTAATTGCGCTTTTCCTAATCCCAACTGCATTCATGATGCATAACTTCTGGAAGGAAACAGATGCCACAGCAAAGATGAATGAGACCATCGCTTTCTTCAAGGATCTATCCCTTGCAGGCGCTGCGCTAATAATCTACGCACTAGTTGCAGGTGGAGCAGAACTTGGAATCAATATCACTGGCTCCTTCTTTTAACCTCTAAGAAAAAATAAAAAATAAAATAGGAGTAAAACACCCTCGGCAAATATTGCTGAGGGTGTTTTTTATTTAAAGTAATGTCAAACTAACCAGGTGGAAATCCTGGGAGCGCTAATTGCTGGCGTAGCGATTGGTTCAGTACTTGGATTTGTCGGCGCAGGTGGCGCCATGTTGACTGTCCCAATTCTCGTTTACGGATTTGGCTTTGCCCCGCATCAAGCATCAGTGGCTGCAATTGCAGTAGTTATTGTGGCTGCGCTCTCTGGAATCTATCCACGATTTAAAAGTGGCGAGATTTTAATTAAAGAGGCGCTAATAATCAGCGCCCTTGGAATCTTTGCAAATGTTGGCGCAGCTCAAATTGTTGGCAAAATCAGCGATGAGTTATTGATAACTGGCTTTAGCGCAGTAATTATTATTGCCGGTATTACAATGCTTGGAAAGCCAATTGATGCGCCAGAAAGGCCAATTCCACTGCCGATAATAATTTTATTGTCATTAGTTATTGGCTCTTTGACAGGATTCTTTGGAATCGGTGGTGGCTTCTTGGCAATTCCTGTGCTGGTTCTTGCTTTTAATACTCCACAAAATAAAGCTGCTGGCACTTCATTATTGATTATTATTTTAAATAGTGTGATTGCTCTGCTTGCACACTATCCAATGTGGGGCGAGATAGATTGGAAAATCCCGCTTTACATGGCTCTGAGTGCAGTTTTTATAGGAAATCTAGCTGGGAAAATTTCTGCAAAAACAAAGCCCGCTCTACTTAGAATGAGTTTTGCCTATCTTTTATTTACCATAGCTGGGGTGACAATCTTCCAAACTTGGTTTATTTAATCTCTTTTACAGATATATACCTTGATTGTCGGCCAACTAATAAAAGCAAGAGTGCGATCAGGCCAAATGATATCGGCAACGAAGTCAATTCTGATACTCCACCAATTAAAGCTGGTCCAAAAAAATTACCTGCAATAGAAATTAGAGCAACACGCGCCATTCCCACAGATGGAGCAATCCCTGGCACGCTCATAGCTGCCAAATTAAAAGCCGGGAAGAAAGGCCCCATGCAAAGTCCAACTATTGCAAATGACATACAAAGCAATCCAACGCCCAAGAACTGATTGACCCCAGATAGTGGAATTCCAATTAATAATCCAATACTTAAAGAGATGCCGCCAATGTATCCACCATATTTAACAGTTCTTTGATGGCCCCATTTTTCAAACCATTTATCTCCTAAGAATCTGCTAATTATCATTCCTAGAGAATAGAAAGTTGCGGCAACTGCTGTGACTCCTTTACCTACTTCCATATGATCTTTGAGCAAAATTCCGCTCCAGTCATAAATTCCAGCTTCCGGAACGAATGATGAGAGTAATCCGATTCCAAGAGCCCAGAGCACCAATGTCTTCTTTGAAAAAAGTGGGATTTTCGCCTCTGTGCTTTCATGAATTTCGCCCTTATGGCCATCCATTTCGCTATTTAATAATCCACTTATGGTTATTAAATAAAGCACTGCGCAAATAAGAGCAAGACCTTTTAAATGTTCTTGTGGAGTAATTAAGTTGGCAAATGCCCCACCAAACATAGTCACTACAAAAGCTCCAACGCTCCAGAGTGCATGGAATGAGGACATGTATCTAGATTTTGAATGTCTTTCGATAGCCATCGCTTGAACATTTGCCGCAACATCTAGCGCTGCAAATGAAAAACCTGTTAGAAATAATCCGAAAACCAGCATTAATACCGAATTTGCACTTCCCATCGTAAATATTCCAATTGGCATAATTACGGCGCAAATTCGAGCAAAACTTCTACTTGAAACTAAATGAATAGCACGTCCTGCAAGTTGTGTGCCACAAATCGAACCAAAAGCTCCAGCTAGAAAAACTAAGCCAAATTGGCCATCACTTAGACCGAGTTGCTCTTTGATTTCGGGGATTCTCGGAACCCAGGCCATAGAACTTATACCCATAACAAAGAAAGTTGCCCATAAGTAATTTCGCGCTCGAAGCGAAATTCTTAAGGTCTGATCCACAGGTTTCACCTTAATATACTTACGTCGTGGATGGAGTTTTAGAGCGCGGCCCAGTCAAGCGAGTTATCGAAGTTCTCCAAATTAATAAGATGGGCAAAGTGCATGTCTTAGAAGATTCAGCACGAACTGCCCAAGATGCAGCTAACGCTTTGAATATTGAAGTTGGTCAAATAGCTTCATCATTAATTTTCAGATTGCCTGAAGGTGCTCCCATCTTACTTATAACAAGTGGCCGCCACAGAGTCGATACAGATTTGGTTGCTAGAACTTTAGGTGTAACTCATTTAGATAGAGCTGATGCTAATTATGTAAAAGAGCTAAGTGGCTTTTCGGTCGGTGGAGTTAGCCCATTGGGCTGGGTCACCACGATTAATCACATTTATATAGATGAAGCGCTAAATGATTATGATGCAATATGGGCAGCTGCAGGTCATCCTCATGCAGTTTTTCCAACAACTTTCTCAGAACTACAAAAAGTAACCAGTGCGATCCCGATGGTGGTTGGAGACTAATGTCTATTAGGCATTACAACCCTGGAAGAAATCGTAGAGGGCGAGTTTCGATTGCCGCTGAACGCTTTCTCTACATATCGCTCATTTTGAGTATTGCATCTCAAATTGTTTTCTTATTTAATCAAAATGCTAATTTCATTTTAGCTTCTGCCACTTTTGCCTCCATCTTCACATTAGCGCATGCCCAATTAGCATTTGCAAAACGCTATTTCTGGAGCTATCTACTCTTTGTACTTGTGTTCGGCTTCTTAATTGAATTTATTTCCATAAACACTGGTTGGCCTTTTGGAAACATTAAATATCAAAATTTAGGGACCACTTTTTTTGGGGT
>JALRDT010000107.1 GCA_023262125.1 Candidatus Nanopelagicaceae bacterium
ACACACTGATCCAGTACATAAAATCACCATCATGCCTCGTGGTCGCGCACTTGGTTACACCATGGTCTTACCTGATGAAGATAAGTATTCAGTTACTCGCAATCAACTATTAGATCAATTGGCTTACACCTTGGGTGGTCGCGCTGCAGAAGAGTTGATTTTCCATGATCCATCAACCGGTGCAAGCAATGACATCGAAAAGGCAACTGCATTAGCACGCCAAATGGTGACGCAATATGGAATGACCGAAACTATTGGTGCAGTAAAACTTGGCACCAACTCTTCAGAGCCTTTCTTGGGCCGCGATCTTTCCCATCAACGTGAAACCAGATATCTCGCTCAACTGCGACATCATCAATAGAATCTAAATGATCAATGATTCCTAAATTGGTAGTACCGGCGGTTGCAACGATACAGAAAACGCGTCCACCATTTGCTTCGTAATCATCAATTGCTTTGGCAACTGCATCGCCATAAATTTTTCCATCGGCGCTACGTTTTGCTTTAACAATTTCAACATCCATGACTTTCGCCGCACCTGCAATAGATGAGTGGGCTTGATCTCCGCAAACAACAGCCCACTTACCCTTATGTTCTGGATGATTTCGTCTTGCATCTTCGCGAGCTACACAGAGTGCAGATAAATTTCCAATCGTGCCACCTGATACAAAAACTCCACCTGCTTCTGCTGGAAATCCTGCTAAATCTGCCAACCAACGAAGCGCTTGGTTTTCAGCAAATACTGCTCCGGCACCTTCCTGCCATGAACCGCCATAAATAGATGCAGCTGATACCACTAAATCAAAGAGCGATGAATATTCTGATGGCGCTGTTGGGATAAATGCTAAATAACGTTCATGATCAGTGGAGATACAGGCTTTTGCTAATACCTCTTTAAATATTTCAAGAGTCGGCAAGCCGCCAAGACCTTTTGCAGTGATGGTGTTACCGACTTTTTCATACAGCTCAGCAGGAGTTAGCGGTCCGTCAAGCGGAGGTTCTAATCGAAGTCGATCCAGCGCATACGCCAGAATCTCATCTGCGACCTCTTCGACTTCGGCGTTAAATTTATGCACCCGAGAATTCTGCCACCGATTTTCTAAAATGCTTCAATGCAATTTAATGGAATTAACTGGAATTAACTGGAATTAAATAGAATGTTCTCATGAAATTTAAGCGCCAATACATTTCTTTGCGCGGCGAGCAGATTTGGTCTTCTCGAATGAGGCCGCTATTTGGCACTTTTAGCTCAGAGCACGCTAACGAACCAGCGCTCTTGTTGCATGGTGGAATGTCGCAATCTGAAGGTATCGACGGACGTTTAACTCCAGCGGTGCGAGGCTTTGATGTCTTTAGTTATGACCGCGCAGGCCACGGCAGAACTCCGGACCAACCAGGAAGTTTCCATTTTGATTTTCAATTCAAAGAAGCGGTTGCATATCTGGAAGATGTAGTTAAGAGGCCGGCACATTTAATTGGCTTCTCTGATGGCGGCATTATCTCTTTGCTAGTGGCAATTAGAAGACCAGATTTGGTAAAAACAATTACCGTAGTCGGCGCGAATTACCACTATAAATCTGGACAGCCGCATATTAAAGCTTGGACACCTAATGAGACAGAGCGCGCGAAATATGCCCACTTCTCACCAGATCCACCTGAGACTTTGGAATTAAAAATCAAAAAGATGGTAAAGATTTGGGCAACCGAACCAACCATGACCACAAAAGATTTAAAGAAAATTAAATGTCCGACGCTAATTATTGCAGCTGATGATGACATGGCCTCTTTGCAACATACCAATGAAATTTATCAATCAATAAAAAATTCACGCCTAGCGGTTATTCCCGGCGCTTCGCATTTAATTGATAAAGAACAACCAGAGCCATTAAATAAAATAATCCGTGATTTTCTTTTTAATCACGAATACCCGACTACTTTGATGCCCGTGCGACGCAAGAAGCATGTAATTCAGTAAATACCGAATCTTTCTCTTCAGAAATCGCAGGTAAGGCTCCTAACTTTCTACTTAAAAATAGATCAGCAAGTTTTGGATTACGCACAAGCGCAGGACCATGCATATAAGTTGCGATAATTTGATTAGTTACTGCACCATCACAGCTTTCAGATAAATGATTTCCGATTCCCTGTTTAACAATTCCAAGTGGCTGCAACTTCTCTACAAATTTGCTTTGACCGGAATGATTTTCAAAGCCAGTTAATGTGCCGATTCCTAGGGTTGAATCCATTAATAATTCGCCTACGCTTCTTGGATTAGCTGATTCAGTAACTACTGGCAGTAAACCCAAACCTTCAATGATTCGCCCGCCTGATGCTGGAAAACTCTGTCCAAGTAATTGAAATCCAGCGCAGACTGCAAAAATCTGAGCACCGTTTGAAAGAGCGCTTTGCAGAACATTATTTTTACGAAGCAATTCAACTGCAGCAATTTGAGCATCATCTTCGCCGCCACCTAAAAGATAAAAATCTCCATCTGCTGGAATATCTGCGTGGGCCGAAGCATGAATTACTTGATTTGAAATTCCTCTTTGCGCTAAGCGCCAAGCTAATGTGGCGGCATTTCCTTGATCACCATATGTGCCAAGTAGCTCTGGTAATAAATTAATTATTTTTATCATTTATTTGCCAGCCTATGAAATGCGGTGTACGAAGCGATTAAATCTGCATCTTTACTTCCAAATATTTGCGCAGCTGCTAATTCATTTTCAACTACCTTGTGTGTAATTCCTTCGACCATTAGGCGCGCTGATACATCAATTCTGCGATCGCCTGAGACCAAAACCGTACGACCACTGAGTGGTTTGAAATCAACATCCCAAAGCCAGGAAGTATCTTTGCCGTCTTGAGTATTTGCATTAACGACTAACAAAACTTCCTTTGGGCCACTGCTGCTAGTTGCCAAAGTTTCTCGCCACGATGCCGGATTTTTAGAAAGTAGTAATCGAAAATTGGTTTGACCAATCTGCTTTTTTGCAAAACGTCCATCAACTGCTTGCACCGAGCCGATTGCGCGATTAGCAGCTTCTAGATCAACACCAAATTCGCTAGCCACAATAAATGCTCTGGCGGCATTCTGTAACGCTGCGCGACCTGGAATAGCGCTATTTACTTTGAATTGTTGATTAAGGGTATCGCCATGCAAAATCCAATTTGCATTGGGTTTGCTAAATCCGCATTCACACCAGAAATTTGCGCCATCATTCTGCCAATTTAAAAGCTTTCCGCATTCAGGGCAGGTGGCCGCATCGATATGGCCCTTATCTTCTGCGCTAAACCAAATCTGCTTTTCAGCCGCACGCGCTGCATAAACCACAAATGGATCATCAGTTGATGCCAGAACTTTTTGACCAGATAACGCGGCTCGCCATTTATTTGAAACTATTCGCACTTCAGACAAGCGATCAAGTTGATCTCGCCCTAAATTAAGTAGCACCACAAGTTCTGGATTGGTCTTTTCAATTGCCCAAGGAAGAACTAACTCATCCACCTCTAAAACTGCAACTTCTGCAGATGGGTTGGCACCTAACGCTTGTGCCACCCCTGCAAATAAATTGGCGCCAGTTTGATTATGTGCAATCGAATACTTCGTACGCAGCGCTTCGGCAATTAGCTTTGAAGTTGTCGTTTTGCCATTGGTTCCGGAAATCAGAATGATGCGTTTATTTGCCGCGAGTTTTGAGACTGAATTTGGTGCCAATTTCAATATTAAACGTCCGGCGATTACTACGCCGTTTCCTTGTTTTAGTAAACGTGATAGCGCTCCCAAAGCTTTTGCTTTAAGAAGCACTATTTTCAAATACATTTGTGATTTATTAAATCTAATTAGCAATCAATTGGGGTGATTGACCCATTTGAAACATCGTAGATAGCCCCGGCAACCGTCACACCTTTGCGAATCAAAGGATATGAACGAATTCTCTGCACATCTATTTTTAACGCTCCAACTTGATCTGAAACTGTTCTAAATTCTAAAGAGCGAGTGTCTACACCAAATTGTTCTTGAAGGGTTGCATGTATTTCAGGTTCATCTGATTTTGCCATTCGGCAATCAGTATGTGGCATTACTAAAACTCGGTCTACATTTAACAGGTATGAAGCTAAAACCAAAGTACGCAAAACGTCTTCGGTAACACGTGCACCAGCATTACGTAAAATCTTTGCATCTCCAGATCGCATTCCAACAACTGATAATGGGTTGATGCGAGAATCCATACAGGTAACAATCGCTAAGCCTTGTTTTGCTTGACCTGTTAATCCTGAGTATTTAAATGTCTTTTGATACTCAGCATTCGCGGCAAGCAGGTCATCAAATTCTTTGTGCGGGAATTCTTGAGAGGACATAGCGATAGTTTAGCGGTTAAT
>JALRDT010000062.1 GCA_023262125.1 Candidatus Nanopelagicaceae bacterium
CATACCGAACCAGTCCGTGCAAAGGCTGCGGTTCCGGTATTTGCCGGCCATCACGATGAGCATGAAGCTGAGGGATCAGATAGCGATGAATCGGCAGAGAAGGCCCAGAACCATAGAAGTGAGCAGTCTGAGGCACGTGGCACCAAACCACGTAAGCGCCGCAGGGCGGTCTCGACAGGCGTGGTTACCCCTGGCCAATAACCCGATTTGTGCGTAAGCACGCTCAAATCGTAAGATACGACCCTGCTCGCGAGAGCTTTTAGTAACTAGGTAAGTTAAGAAGGAAGAAATGTACGCAATCGTGAAAGCTGGCGGACGCCAGGAGAAGGTCGCAGTTGGCGACACAGTTACCGTCGATCACATCGACGCTGCAGCTGGATCAACTGTTTCATTCCCAGCGGTTCTTGTTGTTGACGGTGCGTCAGTGACTTCTGATCCAAAGGTGCTATCTGGTGTGAAGGTAACTGGTGAAGTTATCGATCAGACCAAGGGACCAAAAATTCACATCCTTCGTTACAAATCAAAGACCGGTTACCGCCGTCGCGAAGGTTTCCGCGCACAGTTAACCAAAGTAAAAATTACCGCTATCAACGGTGCGAAGTAAGAGAAGGAGCTGAATTAAATGGCAAGTAAAAAAGGTGTCTCCTCAACCCGTAACGGTCGCGATTCCAATCCACAGTATCTTGGTATCAAGCGCTTCGGTGGTCAGGTAGTTAAGGCTGGCGAAATCATCGTTCGTCAACGCGGTACAAAATTCCACCCAGGTGCAAATGTTGGTCGCGGTAAAGATGACACACTATTTGCGCTCGCAGCAGGTGCAGTTGAATTCGGACGCGCACGCGGCCGCGATGTTGTAAACGTACAACCTGTAGCTTAAATAAAACGGTTTTAACTAAAGCGGGCCGGCAGATGCTGGTCCGCTTTTTTATTCAAATCAATTATAAGAATTGAAGGGATAGAGCAAATGACAACATTTGTTGATCGAGTAACCCTTCATGTTGCTGCCGGAAAAGGTGGAGATGGTTGCGTCTCCATTCACCGTGAAAAATTTAAACCTCTTGGTGGGCCAGATGGCGGCAATGGTGGTCGCGGTGGCGATATCGTTTTAGTTGTTGATCCAAATGTGACAACGCTGCTTGATTATCACCATTCGCCACATCGTCGCGCTACAAATGGTCGACAAGGTTACGGCGATCGTAAAGATGGATCACAAGGTGAAGATTTAATTCTTTCCGTGCCATCCGGAACCGTCGTCTTTGATGAAAAAGGCAACCAATTAGCTGATTTAGTTGGTAACGGAACTACCTTCATGGCCGCCGAAGGTGGGCGAGGTGGATTAGGAAATGCTGCGCTAGCTTCCTCAAAACGTCGTGCACCAGGGTTTGCACTACTTGGAGTTCCTGGTGAAGAGCGCACTTTAATTCTTGAATTAAAAAGCGTTGCAGATATTGCTTTAGTTGGTTTTCCAAGCGCCGGTAAATCCTCTTTAATTGCTGCAATTTCAGCTGCACGTCCAAAGATTGCTGATTACCCATTTACTACATTGGTCCCAAACTTGGGAGTTGTAAGTGTTGGCGATACTCGATTTACCGTTGCAGACGTTCCTGGATTAATTCCTGGCGCTTCACAAGGTAAAGGTCTTGGTCTTGAATTCTTACGCCATGTTGAACGATGTGTTGCATTAGTTCATGTACTCGATTGCGGAACTCTAGAAACAGATCGAAATCCAGTAGATGATTTAGAAATTATTGAATCCGAGCTAAAGCAGTATGGTGGACTTGATGATCGCCCAAGAATTGTGGCGCTAAATAAGACTGATTTACCTGATGGCAAAGTCATGGCAGAGATGGTTACCAAAACTCTCCAAGAAAAAGGTTATGAGGTTTATCCAGTTTCTGCCGCTTCTAGAGATGGTCTACAAGATTTACTTTATGCGATGGCGAAATTGGTACAAGGTTCTCGTGCCGCCGCTAAGAAGGAAGAACGCACTCGCATCGTAATTCGTCCAACGGCAGTTGATGATTCTGGATTCCAGGTATTTGCTAATGGTGATGGTTCATTTACAGTAATTGGTAAACGCGTCGAACGCTGGGTGCGCCAAACTAATTTTGGAAATTCAGAGGCAGTTGGATATTTAGCTGATCGTTTGGCGCAAGCCGGTGTTGAGAAGGCGCTCTTTAAAGCTGGCGCAGTATCAGGCTCCGAGGTTCGCATTGGTAATGACCAATATGCAGTGGTATTCGATTGGGAACCAACTATTGAAGCTGGCGCCGAGATGCTTGCCAAGAATCTGCAGCGCCGCGGTGAAGATGCTCGTCTTGATAATGTTTGGAAAGAAGAGAAAGTCCAAGATCAACTAACTGAAGATGAAATTGCGAGACAATGGGAATACCAAGTTTCCAATCCAAATACACCGGAAGTTGAAGAGGAAAATGAGTCGTAAATTAATTACAGATGCAAAGCGCATCGTTATTAAAATCGGCAGCTCTTCTCTTACCGGAAAAGCGGGCAACGGATTAGATGCAGCTGCAGTTGATCGATTGGTAGATGTGGTCGCAGATGCAAAATCGCGCGGGGCAGAGGTATTAGTCGTTTCATCTGGTGCGATTGCAGCAGGGCTTGCACCACTTGGATTACAGACTCGCCCTAAGGATTTATCAACTCAACAAGCTGCCGCGTCAGTTGGGCAAGGATTATTAATTCATCGTTACACCGAGAGCTTTGCTCGATATGGTATTACTGCATCACAGGTGCTTTTGACGACTACCGATGTGGTTAGACGTTCACATTTTTCAAACGCGCAGCGTGCGCTATTTAAATTAATCTCACTTGGCGTAGTTCCAGTTATAAATGAAAATGACACCGTCGGAACTTCTGAAATTCGTTTTGGTGATAATGATCGTTTAGCAGCATTGGTTGCACTATTAACTCAAGCAGATTTATTGATCTTAGTGTCGGATATCGATGCGCTTTATGATGCTCCACCAAATGATTTAAATGCCAAGAAAATTTCAGAAGTAAAAGACTTTGCCAATTTATCTGAAATCAAGTTAGGTGGTGCCGGCAGCTCAGGAGTCGGAAGTGGTGGGATGGTCACCAAAATAGAAGCTGCAAGAATTGCAACTAGCGCAGGAACAGCGATGCTTTTGACTAGTGCAGATGATTTGGCAAAATCAATAAAGGGCGAAGATTGCGGAACTCTTTTCTTTCCTAAGGATTCCAAGAACAATGCACGCGCTCTCTGGTTAGCACATGCATCTGTTTCAAGTGGAAAATTAGTTTTAGATTCAGGTGCCGTGAAAGCATTACTTGAAAAGAACGTTTCATTACTGCCAGCAGGTGTTACTGCAGTTGAGGGAACATTCGATGCAGGCGAGACTGTCGATTTAGTAGACCCAAATGGTCAAATCATTGCTCGTGGAATCATTAACTTTGCAAGCGATGAAATTCCACAAATGTTGGGGCGCTCTACAAAAGAGTTGGCAGCAACATTAGGCGCTGAGTTCGAACGCGAACTAGTCCATCGTGATGACTTGGTAATCCTTAACTAGGGTTATATCGAACTAGCAATCTGCTGCAATACCGGAACTATCTTCTCTGAAATTCCATCAGCTGAAGTTGGTAAATCGCTCAATTTAACTATTACCACTTGCTCTTTTGGTTGAACGTAAATGTATTGACCGTGAAGGCCTAGCAACAAGATTGAATCAGGGAATGGATGCCAAGTTTGCGCTGAATAACCCCAGTTGTAATCCAAAGTAACTACTGGTGTAGACATTCTCTTTAAGTAACTTGCACTTATAACTGAACCACCGCCGATATTGGCAGCTCCATTGTTTACAAATAATTGCCCAACTCGGGCAAAATCTCTTGCGGTCGCATTAAAGCAGCAGAAAGTTTTTTCAATTCCGCCAACATGATCAACATTCCACTTAGCTTGGCTCTGTGCGCCAATTGGCTGCCAAACATTCTTTTGGAAATATTCTGAAACAGTTTCGCCAGTTAATTTTGCAATAACCATGCCAAGTAATTGTGTATTAATACTTCTATATTCAGGTTTTGTTCCCGGCTTCTCCCACATCTTCTGGTTGTGATGTAGCCACCAATATAGATCGGTTGAAGCGTACATCTGCGCAATAGCAACGCCCCAACCAGATGGTCCGGTTGGATAATTATCACTTACACCAATACCAGAGTTCATGTCTAACAAGTCTCTGATAGTTACTAAATCAAAATCTGTACCTGCCTTATATTCAGGCAATATGCTTACAAATGTATCGCTCTCCTTTAATTTTCCAGCGATAATTAGCTGACCTATCATTATTGAAGTAAGCGTCTTAGCAACAGAATAAGTTGGCAAGAGCGTATCTTTATTCTTGCCGTTGTAATACTTTTCAAAAACTAGCTTTCCATCTTTGATAACTAGAAAAGCATTAGTTTCAGTATCATCAATAAATTTTTCTAAAGAAATTTCTGTTCCACCATAATTTACATTTTTTGGAAGATTGGCCGATCCAGTTGTCCAAGCGATTCTGGTATCAGCCGGTTCAATAATGTGGCTTGGCATCAAGTCAGGTGTTTTAGATGCTGGGGCAAGTCCCAATTTGATGGCGGCAATCGGTTCTGGATATCTAATAGCCTTTGTTAAACCAAAAAGAGCTAAATAAATTATCAATAATGTGGCGACGGTACGCTTTAGAAATTTGAACACGCGATTAGGGTAATGGCAAGTAAGATTATCGTCATGGATGCGCAGGCCTTAGTTAATCAACTTGCCGATCAGGCTCGAATTGCCGCACGCACTTTATCCGTAGCAAGTGGCTCCGAACGCTCCGCCGCGCTTAATTCGATTGCCGATGAAATTGAAGCCCGAGCTTTTGAAATTCAAGAAGCAAATCAATCAGATATGGAGCGCGGCAAGCGCGATGGTTTAAATAGCCAGTTATTAGATCGACTTCTTTTAAATGAAGCAAGAATTAAAGGTATTGCAAATGGTGCACGCCAAGTAGCTTCGCTACCTGATCCATTAGGGCAAACACTTCGCGAACGAACTTTGCCAAACGGATTACATCTACGCCAACTCTCTGTGCCATTCGGCGTAATCGGCATGGTTTATGAGGCCCGTCCAAATGTAACTGTTGATGCCGCGGTAATTTTATTGATGAGTGGAAATGCTGCACTGCTTCGTGGTTCATCTTCTGCCGAAAGTAGCAATCAAGTTCTAGTTAAAGTTATGAGAGATGCGCTCTCAAAAACAAAAATTTCTCCAGAAGTTATTCAATTAATTCCCTCAAATGATAGAGCTACTACAACTGCGCTACTTAAAGCTCGCGGCCATGTTGATTTAGTAATTCCGCGTGGTTCTGCAAATCTAATTCGCATGGTGGTAGATGAAGCAACAGTTCCAACAATCGAAACTGGGGCGGGGGTTTGCCATGTCTACGTAGACAAAGATGCAGACTTAGATAAAGCGATACCAATTTTGATAAATTCAAAAACACATCGACCTTCCGTTTGCAATGCAGCAGAAACACTTTTAGTTCACAGAGATATTGCATCAGAATTTTTACCAATGGCGCTTAAAGCTTTAAATGAATCTGGGGTGGTGCTACACGCAGATGCAGAAGCGGCCAAAGCAGCAGAGTTACTTGGTATCCGCGCGCAAGCGGCAACCGCCGCAGATTGGGCTACCGAATACGGCGTACTTGAAATGAATGTCGGAATAGTTGATTCCGTTGAAGAAGCATCGGCGCATATTGCAAAATACGGCACCAATCACACCGAATCAATTGTTACTGAGAATAAAGATACTGCCGATAAGTTCGTAAAACTTTCTGATTGTGCAGCGGTAATGATTAATGCATCAACTCGCTTTACCGATGGAGAACAGATGGGATTTGGCGCAGAAATTGGCATTTCAAATCAGAAATTACATGCTCGTGGCCCAATGGGCTTAGAACAGATGACTACAACCACTTGGGTTGTCACTGGTGATGGCCAAATTCGCGCCTAAGTACTTATTTAATTAGAATTCAACGCATGTCCAGCCTTTCTCGCGCAGAAGTTGCCAAATTAGCAAAGCTTGCGCGCATCGAAATGACCGATGCCGAACTCGATGCACTTTCATCTGAATTCGCAGTTATTTTGGGCGCCGTTGATCGCATTCAAGGAGCACCTCTTGCAGATGTCCAACCGACATCTCATCCACTACCGATCAATAACGTAACCAGACCAGATGTAGTTATTCCATCCCTAACTCCCGAAGAATCACTAAGCGGGGCGCCGGCTCAAGAAGAGCAACGATTCCGAGTGCCACAGATTTTGGGTGAAGAGTGATTCGTAAGAACGCATCTGAAATGGCTGCGGCGCTAGCAGCAAAAGAGATTTCATCTGTTGAGTTAGTTACTGCTCATTTTGATCGTATTTCTGAAGTCGATTCACAAGTAAAAGCATTTTTACATCTCGATAAAGAAGGTGCGCTAGCGCAAGCAAAAGCTATTGATGATGCTCGCGCAAAAGGTGAAACTCTTGCACCTCTTGCAGGTGTTCCGGTGGCATTGAAAGATATTTTCACTCAAAAAGGAATTCCCACAACAGCAGGATCAAAGATTCTTGAAGGTTGGCGTCCACCTTATGATGCAACCGTAACTGCAAATTTAAAGAAGAATGGCATCGTTATTTTGGGTAAAACCAATATGGATGAATTTGCAATGGGCTCTTCAACTGAAAATTCTGCATATCATCCAACCCATAATCCTTGGGATTTAACTCGAATTCCAGGCGGCTCAGGTGGCGGATCATCTGCATCACTTGCAGCATTTGAAGCACCTCTTGCACTTGGAACTGACACCGGCGGCTCTATTCGCCAACCTGCAGCAGTTACTGGCACCGTGGGAGTTAAGCCAACATATGGCGCAGTTTCTCGTTACGGAATGATTGCTTTCTCATCTTCATTGGATCAAGGCGGACCATGTGCCCGAACTGTTTTAGATGCTGCGCTACTTCATGAAGCGATTGCAGGACATGATCCAAAAGATTCAACATCAATCAATGCGCCAACTCCTAAAGTTGTTGATGCAGCAAAACGTGCTGATGTTAAAGGTTTAAAAATCGGTGTAATCAAAGAGCTACAAGGCGATGGATACCAAAAGGGCGTTCTAAATCGCTTTAATGAATCAATTGAGCTGCTCTCTTCATTAGGTGCCGAAATTGTTGAAGTCTCATGCCCATCATTTGAATATGCGTTAGCGGCTTATTATTTAATTGCTCCATCAGAGTGCTCTTCTAACTTAGCTCGCTTTGATGCAATGCGATACGGATTGCGTGTCGGAGAAGGCGATGCAGAAGCAGTCATGAGCGCTACTCGTGAAGCTGGATTCGGTCGCGAAGTTAAACGTCGCATCATTCTTGGAACATATGCGCTGTCAAGCGGTTATTACGATGCATATTACGGAAGTGCACAGAAGGTTCGCACTCTAATTATGCAAGATTATTCAAAAGCTTTTGCTGGCGTTGATGTTTTAGTTTCACCTACTGCGCCAACTACCGCATTCAAAATTGGCGAGAAGAGCAATGATCCGCTTGCGATGTATTTAAATGACGTAGCCACAATTCCAGTTAACTTAGCTGGCATTTGTGGAATGTCTCTACCTTCAGGTCTTGCTGATGAAGATAACTTGCCAACTGGTTTCCAAATCATGGCTCCAGCAATGGAAGATCAGCGTTTATATAACGTAGGCGCCGCACTTGAATCAGCGCTTCTTTCTAAGTGGGGTGCGCCATTACTGGCAAAAGCACCAGCGCTAGGAGGTTCAAAGTGAATTACGAACAGGTAATCGCCAAATATGAACCAGTTATGGGTTTAGAAGTTCACGTTGAATTAAATACAAATTCAAAGATGTTCTGCGGCTGCGCAACTGTTTTCGGCGCCGAACCAAATACCCAAACTTGCCCAGTATGTCTAGGTCTACCAGGATCACTTCCGGTGGTAAATGAAACAGCAATCGAATCCGCTATCAAAATTGGATTAGCTCTTAATTGCAAAGTCGCACCATTTAGTCGTTTTGCACGTAAGAATTACTTTTACCCTGATATGCCAAAGAATTATCAGACCTCCCAATACGACGAACCAATCTGCTTTGATGGATATTTAGATGTTGAAATCGAAACTGATGAAGGTCCTAAGTCATTTCGAATTGAAATCGAACGCGTACACATGGAAGAGGACACCGGTAAGTCTTTACATATGGGTGGCGCTACCGGCCGAATTCATGGTGCGGATTACTCTTTGCTTGATTACAACCGCGCTGGCATTCCTTTAATTGAAATTGTCACCAAGATTATTCCTGGCACCGGTAAATATGGCCCAGAAGTTGCAAAGGCATATGTGGCAGAACTTCGTGATATCTTGCGAAGCATTGGTGTTTCCGATGTAAAAATGGAACAAGGATCACTTCGTTGCGATGCTAATGTTTCATTGCGATTAATTGGTTCGGATACTTTAGGTACTCGTTCAGAAACCAAGAACGTTAACTCACTTCGTTCAGTCGAAAGAGCCATTCGCGGAGAGATGATTCGCCATGCAGAACTGTTAGAAAAAGGCGAAAAAGTTAAACAGGAGACCCGCCACTTCCAAGAAGATACTGGCACTACCAGAAGTGGTCGCTCAAAAGA
>JALRDT010000013.1 GCA_023262125.1 Candidatus Nanopelagicaceae bacterium
CGTGGCTTTGCAAGTGGCGCCACAGTTGTCGATGCACAACGCGTTAAAGAGATCCTTGATGGCAAATTAAGTGGCTTAACTATTGATACTGAAATGCGTTGGGCGCTCGTTAAATCATTAAGCGAACGCGGGTTATTTGGCAAAGCAGAAATCGATGCGGAATTAGCTAGAGATAACACTGCTGATGGAACTCGCCATGCTGCAGAGGCGCGTGCAATGATTTCTACAGCAGAGGCGAAAGCCGAAACATGGGAAGCTCTAACCAAGACTGAACTTTCAAATCATATTCAGCGCCATATGTTGCTTGGCATTAATAGACCAATTCAACAAGATTTATGGGCAAGTTATGTCGATAAGTACTTTGCAACCGTTAAGAAGATGTGGGATGAAAACTCATATGAAATCGGTCTTCAATTTGCAACTTTGGCCTTCCCTAGATTTGCCCCAACTGCAGATAATTTAGCTAAGGCAGAAGATTGGATTGCGAAGAATAAGGATGCGTCAGATGGCGTTATGCGTGCCGTTAAAGAAGGACGGGATGCGCTAAAGCGTGCGCTTAATGCTCAAGCTGCAGACGCATAAGTCCTAGTCAATCTGATCTACGACTGATTTCTTTTTATCGCGCTTAGTTGATGTTGCATATGAAAATGCGCTAATCACTAAAAATAAACCAATAGGTGCAACAACAAACCATAATGCTGTTTCAATTGCGCTTAGGCCCGGCCCAGGAATCATGCCCGGCTCATAAGTAGTGAGAAGAAAATTCATAATGCGAAGTTTAGGCAGTTGCTGTTGCAACTCCAAATGGTTCCAAATATGGAATCCAAACTTCTTCTGCTCGTGTGGCGCCTAACACTCTCCATGCAGATCCAACCGGTTCGCGTGGCAGTTGGCGCAACCTCCATCCCAACTCTTTAAGTGGCTTATCTGCTTTCATGTGATTGCATCGATGACATGCGCTAACAACATTTTCCCAAGCATGTGCACCACCACGACTGCGTGGAATCACATGATCTATAGAAGTTGCTGGCGCCGCACAATAAACGCATCGGCCACCATCTCTTGCAAAAATTGCGCGACGAGAAAGTGGCACCGCATGGCGGTATGGAATTCTGACAAATTTATTTAATCTGATAACTGCTGGGAGTGCGATCTCGCCATTTGCGAAATGAAGAATTTCGGAAGTATTTTCGACAACAGATGCGCGATCGTTGAGCACAAGAATAAGAGCGCGACGATTACTTACGACACCTAGTGGTTCGTATGTCGCGTTGAGCACTAAAGCCCTAGACATATCTGCTCCCGCCTCCAACGCATGGCTTGCGTTGCTTCGCAAATCTTGCCTTAACTTTCTCCGCTTTTGCGGTATTTACCGCTATTTGCAGGTAACTTTTCGGCAAAATTCGCATGGCTAATAGGTAGATTTACGCTTATGAATAGCTTCAATGATTTCTGGTCTTGGTTTAATGGCGCCCCGTTGCACATCGTGATAATCCTGGTGGTCTCAATTGCAACCCAACAGTTGGGCAAACGAACCATCCGAAGAATTGTGGATCGAATTTCTCGCGCTGATTTAGTACCCGGTCCAAAGAACATGGCTAACCGCCAAGCGGAGCGCGCACGCACTTTAGGAACGGTTTTAACTAGTACTCTAAATAGCGCAGTCTGGTTAATTGCACTATTTATGATGCTTGGCGAATTCGGATTAAATCTTGGTCCGCTAATCGCATCTGCTGGCGTTATCGGTGTTGCGCTTGGTTTAGGTGCACAAACAATAGTGCGCGATGTGCTCTCTGGAATTTTGATGTTGATCGAAGATCAATATGGTGTCGGAGATGAAGTCGACGTACTGGATGTAAAAGGCAAAGTTGAAAAAGTTGGCTTAAGAATTACTTCTGTACGTGCAGCCGATGGAACGCTCTGGTATTTGCGAAATGGGGAAATCTTAAAAGTTGGAAATAAATCCCAAGTTGGTTAATTACTCTTGGTTGACTAAAGAATTTGCCGCAAGTTCTAAATAGTTCCAGAGTTCAGCGCGGTGTTCGCGGCTAATTTCAACTGAATCAAGGGCGCGAGCCATCGCATTTAACCAAGCCTCTTTAGCTTTTGGATCAATAAAAAATTGATTGTGACGCATTCGTAACCTTGGATGTCCACGTACTTCACTATAAGTAGTTGGTCCGCCCCAATATTGCTCTAGAAACATCTGCAATCTCTCAGCAGCTGCATGCCAATCTTTATCTGGATACATCGGACTAAGGATGGGATCGACTGCAACTACTGCATAAAAACCAGAGACCAGCTCTTCGAAGAACTCTGTTCCCCCAACTTCTTCATAAAATGTGCTCATATATTTTTGATTTCGTTAAAGCTCTTTCCGCGAGCTATAAATATAACGGCAGCCGCAGCCAAAAGGCTCATGATTCCACCTAAATAGAATGAGAGTGCATAGTCACCTAATTTAACTCTCAATACTGCAGCTCCTAAGGCTGCGACAGACGCGCCGATTTGATGGCCAGAAAATACCCAGCCATAAATAACTGCGCCATATTGTGGCCCAAGCACAGTGCGACAGAGTGCAATTGTTGGAGGCACAGTTGCCACCCAATCTAAACCATAAAAAATCACGAAAACCAAAGTTGATGGATGCAGGGTTGCAAATAATATTGAAGGTAATAGCAACAGAGATAAGCCACGGAATCCGTAATAAAAGAGTAATAACTTTCTTGGATCGTATCTATCTGTTAAATAACCTGAAGCTAGAGTTCCGACCACATCAAAAACACCGATCAAAGCAAGTAACGAAGCGGCTAAAACTTCATGCATACCATGATCATGCGCCGCTGGAATAAAGTGAGTTCCGATTAATCCATTTGTAGTTAGTCCACAAACAAAGAAAGTTCCAAAAAGTAACCAGAAATCTTTGATTCTAGAAGCTCGTTTCAAAGAATCTATTGCAATTCTTGCCGCATTACCTTTTAAATTTTCTGGCGCAACCCAATCCTCTGGAGCGCCATATGGCTTTTGGCCAATTGCTTGTGGGCTTTCATTTAACCCCCACCAAATTAAAGGAATTACAACGGCAGCGCCAATTCCAATAGTTATTGAAACACTCTGCCAACCATGATCTAAAGCAAGTGATGTAAGAGCTGGAAGGAAAATTAATTGACCGGTAGCTGCAGCCGCTGTTAATGCACCTGTCACCAATCCTCTGCGTTTCATAAACCAACGGTTGGCAACTGTTGCAGCAAATACCAAAGCCATTGATCCAGTTCCCACACCTACAACCACTCCCCATAGCAACACTAAATGCCAAGGTTGAGTCATATGTACGGTGGCAAAAGCGCCAAGACTTACTGCTGTCAATGCAGACATAACTACTTTTCGAACAGTAAATCGTTCCATTAAGGCAGCAGCAAATGGAGCGGTAAGTCCGTATAGCAAAATATTTACTGAAATCGCTAAGGAAATCTGATCTCTAGACCACCCAAATGCTTCTTCAAGTGGAACGATTAAAACTGAGGGCGCAGAGCGATAACCAGCTGATGCAACTAGCGTGAGCCAAGTTATTCCAACTGCAATCCATGCTGGATGTAACTTGTTGCGCTTCATTTAATAATCTTTAATTATCATTAATAATCGTTAATTAAGGTAGTCGAAGCCAAACTGCAGTATCTGCAGGAATGTGTTCGCCCTTTAGCGGTGCTGATGAAATTAACACTTCTGATCCATAAGGAATCACAACTTCAGCTGGCCCGAAATTTACATAACATGCAAATTTTCCTGGTCGCTGAAATGCAATTACATCATCAGTTGAGTCAATCCAATTCATTTCACCATCGCCAAGTCCTGCTTCACCTTTGCGAATACTTAATGCTGCTTTAACCATTTCGAAGAATGAGCCTTTGACTCCTTGTTGAGTATCAACAGCGCGCTCTCCCCAACCAGCAGATTGTGGCAACCAAGCTTGATCTGTAGTTAAAGATTTATTAGAAGAGAATCCATGAGCACCCGCTGAGTCTTTAGTCCAAGGAATTGGAACTCGGCAGCCGTCGCGACCACGATCTGTGTGGCCAGACATTTTCCAGATTGGATCTTCTAAACGATTTTCTGGGATATCTCGCACTTCTAATAAACCAAGCTCTTCACCTTGATAAATATATGCACCGCCCGGAAGTGCAAGTTCTAGAAGTGTTGCAGCGCGGGCACGCAATAAAGCGCGCTCCTTATTTAACTTCTTTGGATCACCAAATTTCTCTAGACCTTTACCTTTATTTTGTAGCCCAAGATCTAATCGATCAGTTTTACGAACTACGTCATGGTTTTCCCAAACCCATGAAGGCGGAGCTCCAACTTTTACAACTTCAGTCATTGATTTATCAATAATCTGTTTGAGGGATTTCGCTTCCCATTTGGCAGTTAAAAATGAGAAGTTGAAGGATTGATGTAATTCATCAGGGCGAACATACATGGCAGTTCTTTGATCAGTTGGGGCCCAAGCTTCAGAGACCAACATCGGATCATGTTTGTAAGTGTTTGTAATCTTGCGCCAATCGCGATGAATATTATGAACTTCATCTTGATCCCAATATGGGCGATAGTGGCGATCTAATAATTCAACCTCTGCCAGATCAACATCTGGCAGACCTTTCTCTTTCCACATTCCATGAGCTACGTCGATGCGGAATCCATCAAATTCAAGATCTAGCCAAAACTTAAAGATGTCGCGGAAATGTTGCCAAACTTCTTCATTCTCCCAATTGAAATCCGGCTGTTCGACTGCAAATAAATGTAAGTACCACTGCCCTGGTTTGCCATCTTTTTCGATGACTCTCTCCCAAGCTGGGCCACCGAAGACAGCTTCCCAATTATTTGGTGGCAAATCTCCGTTTTCGCCTTTGCCATCACGGAATATATAACGTGCACGTTCTTTCGATCCTGGCTCTGAATTTAAAGCTGCTTGAAACCATTCATGCAAGTCAGAAGAATGATTAGGAACTAAATCTAAAATGATCCGAATACCTAAATCATGCGCTTCTTTAATTAAAGCTTTTGCATCATCCAAGGTTCCGTATTCAGTATTTACATCCATGTAATCAGCTACATCGTAACCATGATCTTTTTGCGGAGATTGGAACCATGGATTTATCCAAATGCAATCAACTCCAAGATCCTTAATATATGGAAGTCTTGATCTAATACCGTTTATATCGCCAATACCATCACCATTTGAATCGGCATAAGACCGAATATAAATCTGATATGTAACGGCATCGCGCCACCATGGGCGTTCTTCACGTACTGGCAAATTAGTATGCATCAATTTCCTTCCAGGTATTGGCTGAGGAATTCACGCTCATTGTCGCGAAGGCGACGAGCTTTCTCTGTGTCCATATCAACGCCGACTTGGACAGTTTTTCCACGAGCACGCAGAGTACCGCCTTGCGACATCTCATAAACCATAACAAATGAAGAGTTGCTAACTTTTTCTATATAAATTTCCACATCAAGGGTTGTACCTGTTTGATGGATTGGTGCAAGGAAATCAACCTCTGCTCTTGCAACAACCATATCTGCAAGTAATGGTTCCTCGCCCTTAGCTATCCGAGAAAACCAAGTGAAATCTGCACGCGCTTCTTGCATGTACACAAGATAAGCCGCATTATTAATATGCTTAAAGGCATCTAAATCGGCCCAACGAATTTGAAGTTGGCACTTGTGGCGCATTATCTAGTTAACTTTCTATAGGTAGCACGATGTGGTCTTGCTGCTTCTGGCCCAAGGCGATCAATTTTATTCTTTTCATAACTTTCAAAGTTGCCTTCAAACCAGAACCATTTTGAATCACCTTCGTAAGCCAAAATATGTGTTGCTACACGGTCTAAGAACCAGCGATCGTGAGAAATCACAACTGCACACCCTGGAAATTCGAGAAGTGCATTTTCTAATGAACCAAGTGTTTCAACATCAAGGTCATTAGTTGGTTCGTCGAGCAGCAATAAATTTCCGCCCATTTTAAGAGTCAAAGCTAAGTTGAGACGATTTCTTTCACCACGACTTTCTCGGCGGGCCAGCCTTGGATGCGGATGCCTTGCCCGCGTGTCGTGTTCTTCACGATGGTCACGCGGCGGATGGGGAAATAGCCCGACTGCTTGTGGCGCACGGCGGTGACGTAGATGGCGGAGATGTGGCCGCTGGTGATGTCGTTGCCCTCGATGTGCAGGCCGTCAATCGCGCCGACGTGGAAGAGCGAGAGGTAGCTGTTGCCCCGGTTTCCGACGAGCCGGCTGTCCACGATGGTCGAGTTACAATGGTCCTCGTGCATCAGGCCTTCGCCGTCGTTAATGCGGTATTTCCCATCGGAGCAAATGTTGCTGAAGACCTCGTAGTCGTTGTTCTCCACGACCCAGCGCCAGCCGCGCAGTTCCATCGCGCGGTTGTCGTTCGTGGCGCTGCCGTAGCTGGCCTTCGTGCCGGTGACAGTCGGGCGCGGCAC
>JALRDT010000014.1 GCA_023262125.1 Candidatus Nanopelagicaceae bacterium
TTTAGGTCCAAGAATCACGATTGCAGGGTGTGCGCTGATCACATTTGGCGCTGCGCTCTATGCCTTTATGAAATACCGAAAAATAGCGGTAATTCCAGCAGATATTACAGTTTCGTCAGTTCTTCGGAACTAACTTTTTGCACAGCCATATAAGAGATTGCAATATAAATGGGCACAATTAAATATGCCCTAGAAATTCCAATGTAATCGCCCATGAATGCCAGCAAGAATGGGGCCGAAGCAATCGCAATTCCAGCAGCATAGGCGGAATAGCCCATAGCTAAATCTGGACGATTATCACTAAGCCGAATCAATCTAATGGAAATCATTGCAAATTGTCCGCTAATGCCTAAACCAATAAATAATAGAAGCAGAATTGAAATTGTTAAATTATGTGACAACCAGAATGCAGCAAAAGATGTCATCTGTAAAACCAAAAATATTTTTACACGATTATCAACTGAGAATCGCTTTAATACTACGGGACCAAACCAGCGACCTAAACCCATACCTGTGCCAAGAGTGGCAATACATAAAATGGATATAGCCGCATCAGCGCCAGTTCTGTCCATAATTAAAGTAGCGGCCCAAAATGCCGTTGCAAATTCTGATGAAATAGAAGCATAAAAACCAAACCAAGCAATCCAATATTGTCGACTTAATTTTCCAACTTGTTTTGGTACATCATGGTCATGAGAGCCTTCAATTTTATTTCGACCAAGAATATAAACCAGGATCACCATCGGGACGCAAGCCAGCAAACCTAGTCGCCAAGAGATGTCATAGAAAGCTAAAGTGCCAACTATTACAGTTCCGAAAACATATCCTGCTGAGTTAACCCCATTCATTTGAGAGATAGCTAAATCAGAATTCTTAGGATAATGATGTGATAGTTGCGTGATTGCATTATTTATTGTGATGGTAAAGCCGGTGCTTAAGAAGAGCGTTGCAGGAAGAGTTACGGAAACAGAATTTCCAGTTGCAAAAATCGGAACGCCAAGTGCGAAAATAGTTAAACCTAACCAGGCTGAATTCTTACGGCCAAACTTATGAACCAAGCTAGTTTGCAGCGCGCCAGCGATTATTGAAGCAAGCCCCATCATGGTTCCGTGTAAGCCCGCAATTGTGAGTGAAGTGTTCTGCTCTTCGCGCAATAATGGTTGCGCAGGGCCAAAACCACCTAGAAAGAAATTAAGAATCGTGACTTGGCCAGTAATAGTCCAGAAAGTTGAATCACGCTGTAATTTGTTCAATTAAAGACTTTCAACTACAAATTCAATTGACTTAGTCAAACTTTCAATATCTGAAGGGTCAATAGCCGGGAACATACCGATTCGTAGTTGGTTCTTACCAAGTTTTCTATATGGTTCTGTATCTACAATTCCATTTGCACGTAGCACTGAAGCAACTTTGCTTGCATCGATAGATTCATCGAAGTTAATGGTCGCAACAACATTTGATCTCATTGCAGGATCTGCTACAAAGGCAGTAGTGTAATTAGTTTTTTCTGCCCAGCCATACATAATTTCGGCGGATTTAGCGCTTCGACCCGCAGCAAAAGATAGACCGCCATTGTTATTAAACCATTCAATCTGTTCTGCTAACAAAATTAGTGTAGCTAAAGCCGGGGTGTTATATGTTTGATCTAATTTTGAATTTTCAATTGCAATAGTTAAATCAAAAAACGCCGGTATCCATCGACCTGATTCTTTAATTTTTGCAGCCCGCTCAAGTGCGGCAGGGCTCATGATAGAAATCCATAAACCTCCATCCGAAGCAAAAGATTTTTGAGGCGCAAAGTAATATGCATCAAATTCTCTAGCATCCACAAGCAACCCACCAGCAGCCGATGTTGCATCAACTAAAACTAAAGCTCCATCTGTTCCAACTGGTCGCTTAATTGGCATAGATACTCCGGTAGAAGTTTCGTTATGCGTGAATGCGTAAACGTCTACTCCTGATTCGGCTATCGCAACTGGATGCGAACCAGGTTCGGCTTTGATAACTGTTGGTTCTTCAATGAAAGGATTTTCCTTAGCGGCCTGCGCAAATTTAGATGAAAATTCGCCAAATTGAAGATGTTGGGACTTTCTCTCGATCAACCCAGAGGTAGCGATATCCCAGAAAGCGGTAGACCCTCCGTTACCGAGCACCACTTCATAACCTTCAGGTAAATTAAAGAGTGAATTTAAACCAGTGCGAACTCGATTAACGACGTTCTTAACGGGTTTTTGACGATGTGATGTCCCAAGAATTGATTGCGATTTCAATAAATTATCGAGCGATTCTGATCTAATCTTTGATGGCCCACAACCAAAACGACCATCTTTTGGTTTCAAATCATCAGGAATCTTAATATCGCTCATGGGCAAACTTTACGGGTAGTAACGGTGTGCTTTCCAATCGCCGCTTATCACTCCCAAATTTTGAGATCGTTCAAATCTAATTCGGTCATGTAGACGAGAATATCTGCCTTGCCAGAATTCAATTGTGAATGGTGTCACGAGATAGCCACCCCAATGTGGTGGTGTTGGAACTTTACTTCCTTCAGGCCATTTCTCAGCAGCGCCTTTAAATCTGCTTTCTAATTCTTCTCGATTTGCAAGAGGAGCAGATTGTTGTGAAGCCCAAGCACCTATTTGTGATGACCAAGGTCGTGATTGGAAATATGCATCCGATTCTTCAGTAGAAACTTTACTTGCAAATCCCTGAATAATTACCTGTCTTTCGATTTGATACCAAGGAAAGAGTAGAGAGACTTGAGAATTTAATTCGAGCGCTTGCGCTTTTCTTGAGTTGTAATTAGTAAAAAATGTGAATCCATTTTCTGTAACATCTTTAAGAAGTACAGTTCGACTTGAAATTATTTCTTCTGAACCTAAGGTCGAAAGAACCATTGCGTTAGCTTCAACTATGGAAGGAACTTCGCTAGCCTCCTTGAGCCACATTTTGAATGCGCCGATTGGGTCGGTTTCGGGCAGGGCTAACTCTCGCTCGCTGTAGGAGCGGCGCATTGCTTGGATCTCTTCGCGGTTCATGTATCAAAGGTCACTTTACTAGCGCTTTATATAAGCCAGCGAATGGTTTTTACCTCTAAAAATCAGGGGCAGAATTAGCCCCATGAGCGAAGATTTTAAGCCTGGCCTCGAGGGCGTCATTGCATTTGAATCCGAAATTGCCGAACCAGATAAAGAAGGTAGTGCGCTTCGCTATCGCGGCGTTGATATTGAGGATTTAGTTGGTCGAGTCTCTTTCGGAAATGTTTGGGGTTTATTGGTTGACGATCAATTTAATCCTGGATTACCTCGTGCCGAAAAATTTCCACTCCCAGTACATTCAGGTGATGTTCGCGTAGATGTGCAATCTGCAATTGCAATGTTGGCGCCAGCATGGGGTTTCAAACCTTTATTAGATATTTCAGATGAAGAAGCTCGCGATAATTTAGCTCGCGCATCTGTAATGGTGCTTTCATATGTAGCGCAATCAGCTCGAGGCTATGCAATGCCAGCAGTTCCAGAATCTGAAATTGATAAAGCGCATACCATTACTGAACGAATGATGATTCGTTGGCGCGGTGAACCAGATCCAAAGCATGTCAGAGCAGTAGATGCCTACTTTGTATCTGCAGCCGAACATGGAATGAATGCATCTACATTTACAGCTCGAGTAATTGCATCGACCGGAGCAGATGTTGCTGCTTCATTATCTGGAGCGATTGGTGCAATGTCAGGTCCACTTCATGGTGGTGCACCATCTCGTGTTCTACATATGATTGAAGAAGTTGAAAAACGCGGCGATGCGCGCGCATATGTAAAAGAATTATTAGATAAGAATGAACGTTTGATGGGATTTGGCCATCGTGTTTATCGCGCACAAGATCCACGTTCACGTACTCTTCGTCGAACATGCGAAGAATTGAATGCACCTCGTTACGAAGTTGCTAAAGCACTTGAAGAGGCTGCCTTAACTGAATTACGCGAACGTCGTCCAGATCGAGTTTTAGAGACAAATGTTGAGTTCTGGGCAGCAGTCCTTCTTGATTTTGCTGAAGTACCACCACATATGTTCACACCAATGTTTACCTCAGCTCGTACTGCTGGCTGGTCTGCACATATTTTGGAGCAGAAGCGCACCGGGCGTTTAATTCGCCCTTCAGCACGCTATATCGGAAAAGGCCCACGTAAGCCTGAAGATGTAACTGGTTGGGATGATTCTGTAGACCAACTACATAAGTAATTCTTCGTAAGGTTAACAATAAGATGGCGGCATGTTACTTGAGCCGCATCATGATGGAAGTGAACTTTATGTAAGTAACTCTGCCCCTAAATTGGGCCAGAAAGTGACTTTCAAAGTTCGAATACCAAATACCTATAAATTTACTCACGCAGTAATGCGGTATTACCATGATGGCGAACCTCGCACAGCACACCTTAAACGTTTAAAGAAGAGTCGTGCCGAATCATGGTGGGGCGTCACCATTCCTATCATTAATTGCGAAACCAGATACCGCTTCTTATTTGCCGGAAATGGTAAGTATGACTGGCTTTCTGCCGCGGGTTTATTTGATCATGATGTTCATTCAAATTCAGATTTTCAACTGATCGCAAGACCTAAATATCCAAAATGGTTGAACAGTTCCGTTTTTTATCAAATTTTTCCAGATAGATTCGCAAAAACTTCAGAGAAGAAACTTCCAAATTGGGCAGTTGCACGCGATTGGAATTCTTTGCCAAGAGATAAAAGCAAGAACACCGGAATTGAAGTCTATGGCGGTGACTTAAAGGGCGTTGAAGAACACCTAGATCACATCACTGAACTTGGTGCTAACGGAATTTATTTCACGCCATTCTTTCCTGCTCGTTCAAATCATAGATATGACGCTAGTAGCTTTGATGAGATTGATCCAATTCTTGGTGGCAATGAAGCCTGGTTTAACTTAGTTAAAGCGGCAAATAAGAAGAAAGTAGCGGCTGAACCCGCCCTCCGACCTGATCGAATCCGCCTGCGTCACCATCACCTCCCATGTCAGCCTTGCGCGACTGAATGTCAGTGACACCTTACATATAGGATTCGCAGCCAGTGTCAACATAACCTGACACTCTGTCAGGCGAGCGCGAC
>JALRDT010000023.1 GCA_023262125.1 Candidatus Nanopelagicaceae bacterium
AAGCAATTGCTTCAGGCACAACTCTCGCATTGACAGATACCAAAGGTCGTGAATTTATTGTGCCAGCGGCAAAGATTGGATACGTCGAAATCGGCGAACAATCTGAACGTCGTGTTGGTTTTGGTAAATAATTGACGAAAACTTTTGCTGACTTAGGCCTCTCGCCTGAAATTCTTGAATCAATTAGCGAAGCTGGTTTTGTTAACCCATTCCCAATTCAAGAAGCAGTAATTCCCCTTGCGCTTACTGGTGCAGACATTATTGGCCAAGCTAAGACCGGAACTGGAAAAACCCTTGGCTTTGGTTTGCCAATCTTAAATAATGTAAAACGCGGCAGTGGCAAAGCAGTTGCATTAGTTGTAGTACCTACACGTGAACTTGGAATACAAGTTGCAGACGAACTGAATAAGTTATCTAGTGGGCCAAATTTGCGAGTAACTGCAATTTATGGCGGTCGACCTATGGAACCGCAGATTGCAGAACTTAAAAAAGGCGTTGATATTGTGGTTGGAACTCCTGGCCGTTTACTTGACTTACATCGCCAAAAAGCTTTGGATTTAAGCGAAGTGAAACACTTGGTCTTAGATGAAGCAGATGAGATGTTAGATCTTGGATTTATGCCAGATGTTGAAAAGATATTCAATTTAACATCGAGTCGATCTCAAACAATGCTCTTCTCTGCAACCATGCCTGGCGATGTAGTCACATTAGCTCGTAAGTTCTTAAATCAACCTACTCATATTCGTGCGGAGGTAGAAGATTCTGGTGCGGTAGTAAGTCGCATAAAACAATTTGTTTACAGAGCACACGCTCTAGACAAACCAGAAATGTTGGCAAAAATATTACAAGCAGATGGGCGTGGACCAACTATGGTTTTCTGTCGAACCAAGAGAGCATGTCAGCAAATTGCTGATGATATGCAGGAACGCGGTTTTAAGACTGCAGCAATTCATGGAGATTTGGGGCAAGGCGCCCGCGAAAGCGCATTAAAAGATTTCAAGTCTCTAAAACGTGACATCTTAGTGGCAACTGATGTCGCAGCACGAGGAATAGACATTGATGGGATTACACATGTAATTAACTACCAATGTCCTGAAGATGAGAAAACCTATGTGCATAGGATTGGTAGAACTGCGCGAGCAGGTGCCTCTGGAATTGCCGTAACTTTTGTTGATTGGGATGAATTAACTCGCTGGTCCCATATCAATCAAGCTTTAGATTTAGGATTTCCAGAACCACAAGAGACATACTCATCATCGGATCATCTATACACAGATTTGGGAATCGCTAAAGAGACAAAGAGTCGAATAGCAAAGACAAAAGTAGAAAAGAAAGAACCAGTAAAGAAATCAGAACGTCCGGTTCGCGAAAAGCGCGAACGAACTCGTACTAAAAGAGTACGTTAATAGCATTGACTAACATTTGAACTGCAATTCCAGAGAGTACTAATCCTGCAATTCTTGCAAGTAAATCCACGCCAGATTTGCCAATCAGTCTTAAAATAAAAGTAGATGCCATAAGGGCCAATGCAACTAATATGTGTACGGCAATAACCGCGCCAGCTAAAGCTAAGCCTTTTTCGGTGGTATTTGCTTTCTCTGCAAAAATCATCACAGCCACAATTGCTCCAGGGCCGGCAAGAAGTGGTGTTGCTAATGGAACCATTGCAACATTCTTAGAGCCATGGGCTAGTTCGTTATCTTCTTTGCCAGTTAATAAATTTAAAGAGACAAGTAGAAGTAAAAGTCCACCAGCAGCTTGCATCGCACCAATTGAAACTTCCATGTAATCAAGTACAAATCGACCAAAAAGAGCAAAGCCCGCAATAATTAGAAATGAGATTGCGGCAGCTTGAATAGCTAACTGGCGGCCTTCTTTGGCAGAACGATCTCCTAGAACTGATAAGAAAATCGGAGCATTTCCAGGTGGATCTAAAATGACCATCAAGGTCACAAAGACCTGTAGCGCGAATGTTATGGTGCTGATTTCGGTCACTTACGGATTACCCTTCTATCGTTGGCTAGCGATTCTAGCTCTTCCCAATTTTTCGGGCTGGTTAAATTCTCTCCAATTAAATTTAATTTACCGGTACCGTGAAAATCGCTTGAACCAGTAATAATTAAATCCAATTCTTGCGCAATTTCCCTTAGATTTTGCCGTTCTTCAATTCCGTGATCTCTATGGTCAACTTCAATTCCGTTTAGACCAGCTGCCTTTAAATCCACAAAGTTATCTACATTCATTTTAGTATCACGCATAGAAGAGTATGGATGTGCAATTACAGCAACACCGCCAGCTGCTCGAATTAATTTAACTGCATCAATCGGCGTAGGAGCGATATGGGATACATAATATTTTGAGTCATTTGAGAGATATTCTGCAAATGCTTGATCTCTGGTTTTTACAATACCTTTAGCGACCAATGTATCTGCTAGATGTGGTCGACCCAATGTAGAACCTTCAGGTTGATGCTCGAGAACCTCTTCGTAAGTAATCTTTATGCCATCAGCCGCCATCAATTCAATCATTTTTTTCATTCGGGGAACGCGATCATCTCTACTTAATTCGAGCGCATCTTGAAGTGGTTGAAAGCTTCGGTCAAAAAGCAAGCCCAACATGTGAATGCTTCGGTGATCTTCAGTTAGACATGAAATTTCCGCCCCAGTAACTAATTGAAATTCACCTCGTACCGCTGCTGCTGCCTCATCCCATCCAGCAACTGTGTCATGGTCAGTAAGAGCCATTATGGAAATATCATTAATAATTGCATGCTGAACCAACTCTGTTGGAGACATTGTTCCGTCACTTCGAGTTGAATGAGTGTGTAAATCAATTTTCATCTGTACGCCCTAAGACTACTAAAGCGCTGCCTGCCAAAATGGTTAATACTCCAAACCAAATACCAATATGCGGTTTTTGACCTAACCACCAGATAGCTAATAGTGCGCTTATAGGAACTTCAAAAAATACAACCATTGAAACAATCGCAGGTGATACCCGTTTTAAAACACTATTAAACATAGAGTGACCTAGTAACTGGGCACCTACAATCAATCCAAGAACAATCCACCATTCTCGCGCTGTGAAATTAAAAAAATCTCCTTGAATTAATGCAAATGGAAGCGCAGTCAAAGCACAGAAGAAATAGCAAATAGTGGTGTAAGTGGTGGCTGGAATTGAACGCTGAGCCTTTGCGCCAAGATTTACATATGTAGCTGCAAGGGCTGCACAAATAATTGCCGCCAAGTCACCTTGAAATGCGCGCCAAGAGAAATGTAAATCAACGCCCGAAATGAAAAGTACACCAATAAAACTAACTAACATTCCGAACCAACTAGTACGCGAAACATGATGACCTGTAAAAACCGCAAAAATTGTGGCGAAGATAGGTTGCAATGCGGCAAGTGCAGTGCCTGCTGCGACTGAGGTGTAACGCATTGCCAAGAAGAATCCAACAAAGTGTGCTGCAAGTACTACACCTGCAATTGCAGACCATTTAAAACCTTCTCGATCGCGCAATTGC
>JALRDT010000038.1 GCA_023262125.1 Candidatus Nanopelagicaceae bacterium
ACGAAAAATCCCCAAAACCCAAAAAGTAGTGATGGGAACGCTGCCATTAAATCAATTAATGAAACCAAAAAATTCTTAATTTTCCCGCTCGCATAAAAAGTCAAATAAATTGCACTCAACACGGCTATTGGTACTCCGACAATTACTGCAATGAGGGCACAAATAAAAGTTCCCACCAACATTGCCGCAATGCCAAAATTCTTTTGTGCCACGTTTCCATCAGCGTCTGTAATCACTTCCCAATTAGATTCCGTGATAAAACCGAATTTCTCTTCTTGCAAAATATGGAGACCTTTAATTGAAAGAAAAAGCGCTATCAATCCCAAAATAGCAAGGCTTGCCATTCCACCAATCGTCACAACGGCTCTAAATAACTGATCAGACTTGCGAGGTTGCGTTGTAATTTCACGAGGTTTAGGCACGCCGATTACTGCGTTGTTGGTGATTGCCATGCTGCGAATTCTGCGCGTACTCCAGCTTTTTTGTGCGGATGTAAGGTAAACGGAAGGTGAACGAGTTATGAACTTAATTGCCCGAGTACCTCTACAGATGGTTTAGGGTTATCCTCCAAATGGCTAACGAATATCCGAATCTGGTCTGGGTCGATTGCGAAATGACAGGCCTCGACACCCAAAATGATGTCCTGGTTGAAATCGCTGTCCTGGTTACCGACTCTGATTTAAATATCATCGGTGATGGTGTCGATTTGGTCATCAAAGCTACCCCTGAGCAAATCTCCGGCATGAATGAATTTGTGACCAAGATGCATACCGATTCGGGATTAATTAATGAAATTCCAAATGGGGTTTCAGTTTCTGATGCTGAAAATTTGATTTTGAAATATTTAGAAAGTGCCGGTGTTGCGGCAGGCAAATCTCCAATTGCTGGAAATTCTGTTTATGTTGACCGTATCTTTATTTCACGCGATATGCCCAAACTTGCTGAATATCTTCATTACCGAACCATTGATGTCTCTTCAATCAAAGAACTAACCCGCCGGTGGTATCCAAAGGTTTACTTCAACGCACCTGCAAAGACTGGAAATCACCGCGCGCTTGGAGATATTAGAGATTCAATTGCAGAGTTATCGTTCTATAGAAAGACTGTTTTCGTAGATCAGCCAGGGCCGCAGAGCGCCGATATCAAGCAGATTGCCGCAACATTTAACGGGGATACTGCTAGCGAATAAGGCTGATAAACTACGCCTGTCCGAAATACGACATGGTGGATGTAGCTCAGCTGGTAGAGCATCCGGTTGTGGTCCGGAATGTCGCGGGTTCGAGCCCCGTCATTCACCCCAAGTTTTTATTTTTCTCTTTAAACTTTAACTAAGGAAGTTTGCACTTGAACGAATTAACTTTCGATGTCTTAATCGAAATTCCTGCGGGCTCTCGAAATAAATATGAGGTCGATAAGAAATCAGGAAAAATTCGTTTAGATCGAATGCTTTTTACCTCTACCCGATATCCATGGGATTACGGTTATGTAGAAAATACTCTTGGCCTAGATGGCGATCCAATCGATGCGCTAGTTATGCTCGATGAACCAACATTTCCTGGATGTGTAGTCTCTTGCCGAGTAATTGGAATGTTTCGCATGACCGATGAAGCTGGCGGAGATGACAAATTGCTCTGTGTTCCAGCAGGTGATGTGCGCAAAGAACATTTGCGCGATATCCACCATATCTCTGAATATGACCGCCTTGAGATTCAACATTTCTTTGAGGTTTATAAGGATCTTGAGCCAGGCAAATCTGTAGAGGGCGCAACTTGGGTCGGTCGCGCTGAAGCTGAGCGTGAAATTCAAAATTCTTTCGACCGCTATAACTCAGGCGAAACAAAGTAGTAACAATTAAAATATAACTTTACGCCCACATCAGACCCTCTCGTACCTGATGTAAAAGGTGTTTGCTAATGAGTAGCGTCAATAATCTGGTCAACGGTGCTGATACCGCTTGGCTTCTGATTTCCGGAGCTTTAGTTTTATTCATGACCCCTGGCCTCGCCCTCTTTTATGGCGGAATGGTTCGTGCAAAGAGCACTTTAAACATCATGATGATGTCTTTCTCCGCAATGGGCGTCACAACAATCATCTGGGTTCTATATGGATATTCAATCTCATTTGGAAAAGATGTAGCAGGAATTATTGGCGATCTATCGCATTTAGGATTAGGCAACACTCTAGATGCCACGGTTGGCGGCGAAGGTCATCAAGTACCAACACTTGCATTTGCAATGTTCCAATTAACTTTTGCCATAATCACAATTGCACTACTTTCTGGAACAATTGCTGATCGAGTGAAATTTAGCTCTTGGTTGGTATTCGTAGCAGCCTGGGTAACTTTGGTTTATTCACCAATTGCTCATTGGGTTTTTGGTGGTGGCTGGATCATGACCAAAATTGGTGCTCTTGATTTTGCAGGTGGCACAGTCGTTGAAATTAACTCTGGCGCATCTGCATTGGCTTTAGCGCTTGTCATTGGAAAGAGAATTGGATTTAAGCGCGATCAAATGCGGCCACATAATCTTCCTTTAGTTCTACTGGGAGCCGGAATTCTCTGGTTTGGTTGGTTTGGTTTTAATGGAGGTAGCGCTCTAACTAGTGGCGCCCTTGCTTCAACTGCACTTATTAATACTCAAATTGCGGCAAGCGCTGCGGCAATGACTTGGCTTTTGACTGAAAAAATCCGCGATGGTAAAGCGACAACTTTAGGAATTGCTTCTGGCGCAGTTGCTGGAATGGTTGCAATTACACCTGCCTGTGGATTCGTGAATCCGCTAGGTGCGTTAATCATTGGACTTATAAGCGGAGCGCTCTCTGCTTGGGCAGTTGCTTTGAAATACAAATTTAACTACGACGATTCATTAGATGTTGTTGGAGTACATGGCGTTAGCGGCCTATTTGGAATGTTGGCGATTGGAATTCTTGGTACCACAACTGCAAATGCAATGGGAGCAGATGGACTTTTCATGAACGGCGGCACTGCCCTACTTGAAAAGCAGATGATTGCTTCAGTTGCCGTTGGTCTCTTTGCATTTACTGCAACTTATCTAATCGCTAGCTTCATTGAGAAGACAATTGGTTTTAGATCCAGCGCGGATGATGAAGCCACTGGCTTAGATCAGACATATCACGCAGAAAGCGCATACGATTTCTCTAGTATCTCTATTCGATAAGTTCGAGAAGGTGGATAAGAAATGAAACTAATAACAGCAATAGTTAAGCCACCACGACTTGATGATATCAAGCGCGCGTTGCAGGAGATTGGCGTCGCTGGCATGACGGTCTCAGAAGTAAGCGGTTTCGGCCGCCAAAAAGGGCACACTGAAATTTACCGCGGCGCCGAATATGTCGTTGATTTAATTCCCAAAATTCGAATTGAAGTTATTTCAGATGATGCAGAAGTTACACATATCGTTGAAACCATTACCAAAGCAGCAAATACCGGTGCTATTGGAGATGGAAAAATTTGGGTAACACCGATTGACTCAGTGGTAAGAGTCCGAACTGGCGAGAGAAATGGTGAGGCAATTTAGCATTTAGCTAAAATGTTTTTCATCGCCGCTTTTTCGGGAGCGGTTACCCATAAACCATATTTTGCCTTCACGGAAATCTGTTTCGAGACATATGTGCATCGATAACTCTTCAATGGTGGCAACCAAGTCGCAGCATCACCATCACCTTTTTGAGAATTTAGCCTGCCCTGTACAGCAAGTAAATTGTCGGGGTCATTTGCAAATTGCGTTCGTTTTTCGAGTGTGAATTTAAAAGCACCTGTTTGCCAGGCATTACTTAAAGCCACCACATGATCTATTTGAACTTCCATGCTGCTTTTTACGCCTTTAACAAAATTAATGGTTATGCCGGAATATGGATCAATTAATTTGCCACTTTCAATCACGCAATCTCTTGTGCCTGAGCGATATGACAAATTTGTCAGATCTCTCTGCAAAATATCGTTTCGGGTATCGCAGCCATTTCGATTTACATCTGCCCAGGTTTGGCCAAATTGTGCTCTGGTATATCCAGTCTTTGGCGCACGTCCTTTAACTGCCAATGATTCAAGGATTATTTCGATTGAAGTTTCTGCAGAATTTGCATTAGGAATATTAGGAATATTTAGTATCGCAATTAATGCAATAGCCCAAATACTGCGCGATTTCATGCTTAGATATTAATTGTCCGACGCGAATATTCCGATGTTTCGCTTAGATTTTGCACCGGGTCCCCTTCTTGATAGGGTCTGTCCCGTTCAGTCTTTGGGTTGTTAGCTCAGTTGGTAGAGCAAGTGACTCTTAATCACTGGGTCGTAGGTTCGAGTCCTACACAACCCACCAAAGCAACTCTTATTTAATAATCTACTTCCGCTTCAATTTTGCTAAATCGCGTCTGATTTCTCTTTTTACCTTCTTGTGCTGGCGGTCGCTCTTAGATGTAAAGGCCCATTTCATGATTGGCACAAAAATCAAAGCAATGATCAGGAAAGCACCAAGGCTCTTTAAATAAAGCTCGTAATCACTTCCAGCATACATGCGGAAAGTTTACGCCTTGAAAATGTGAACCATCTACGGCTGGAACCAAAGTTAATGCGGATTGCCTAGCTTTTTGCCATGCTCTCTCAGTGAATCCAATTTTGGCAGTGCTAGCAGGCTTAATTGCAAGCGCTGCCTTCCACCCAATTGATTTCTGGCCAGCCATCTTTTTTGGCATCGGAATCCTTTATAAACTCAATATTAATCAGCCTATCAAAAAGCGCTTAGCCATTAATCTGTGCTTCGGAATTGGTTTTCAGATTTTTACACTCTATTGGGTGGGCACTTACGTTGGTTCTTTGGCATGGGTCGCTTTAGTCCTAATGCAAAGCACATTCTTTTTGGCCTTAAGTTTTGCAAGAAGACCGATTGAATTTGCGATTAGTTGGATTTTGGTTGAATTTATTTTGCGTTCATTCCCCTTTGGCGGTTTCGGTTGGAGCAGAATTGGATATGCACTTACAGAATCACCATTAAATTCGATTTATCCATTAGTTGGAATAGTTGGTGTTGCTTTTCTTGTAGTTTGGATATCCGGTGAATTAGCTAATAAAGACGTGAAGAAATCAATTTCACTAGGTATCGCAATAACGCTTCTCTCTCTAATTCCAGTGAATATTTCCAAAGGAGAGACAATTGATATCGCACTGGTTCAAGGTGGGCAAAGCGAAAAACTAGACAACACCTTTGAAAATGCGGAAAACGCACTTGAAAGACATTTTGAAGTTACCAACTCTATTAGGCAAGAAAATCTAGATTTAGTGATTTGGCCTGAAAATGCTATTGCTCATGATCCAGTGGTTCGAAAATCCACTAGAACTAGACTCGAGGCAGAAATATCTAGACTTTCATCGCCAATCTTGGTAAATGGAAATCTGGCTGACGGCACCAATGGCTCTGTGTTAATTGGAGATGCCGAGATTCAGAGTTATTCCAAAAGATACTTAACTCCGTTTGGTGAATTTATTCCTTTTCAATCATTAATTGAGAAGATAAATGACAAGGCATCAAGAGTGATTCCATATATTCCAGGTGAATCTCCATATTTATTCAGCAGCAAAGTAGGGAAATTTCGAACTTTAATTTGTTATGAATTGCTCTCTGATAAGCAAGCGCGCACCGAGATGGCTGATGCTGAATTTATTGTGGTTCAGACCAATAATGCGACCTATTTTGAAACTTGGCAGTTGGAGCAAGAGCTCGCAATCGCCCAGGCTCGAAGCGCTGAAACTTCGCGCGAAAGTGCCTATGTATCAACAACGGGTGGTACCTCAATAATTGACAGTCGCGGGAAAATCCAAAAGAATTTAAAAAAATATGTAAATCAAGCACTGATAGGAAAAATCCAAAAGCGAAGTGGTGAAACACCAGCTACCAAATATGGTTCGACATTAGAAATTCTAATCTTAGGTGCCGGATTACTTCTTCTTTTTGATAAATCCCGCCGGACACTTAGGGTTTAATCCAATAATTTGTTTTGAATTATTTACTTTAATGCAGGTTATTGTTTTGAGTTTGGCTACTTGGCTCTTTAGGTAAGCAATATTTGAAACAAATTCTCCTTGTTCTTCTTCGCAATAAGCCAGTAAGGCTTCCAAATCTGAATTAGGATTCTTTACACCACTGTAGATAATCGCAGTGGTATCGAGGAAATCTTTCCAGACTGAATTGAATTGTTTCAACGTCACAGGATCTTTAGCTAACTTGGCTTTCAGTGCTAGAAACTCGGTTTTATCTGCCTCGAACAATGGGAAGTAGACCTGCTCAATCTTGGTAATCAATTGTTCCCTGGTTGGAGATTCAGATCGAGCCATCGGGGCGGAAAATCCAAGAAGCAACGTAAAGATTGTGATGGAAATTGTCAGGAAGCGTTTCATAGGTAAATTTTAGTTTTTGCGGGATTCAAATAGGCGTTTTATTAAAGGGCTTGCACTCAGTAGAATTGGAAACATGGAACTTCAGAAGGTCATTCTCTATTACGGCTTTGCGCCGATTGCTGATCCCGATGCAGTTCGTTTATGGCAGCGCCATTTATGCGAAACACTCGGAATCAAGGGAAGAATATTGATTTCAAAACATGGCATTAATGGCACGCTCGGTGGCGATATGTCCGCACTAAAGAAATATGTGCGCCAAACCAAGGAATATCCAGGCTTTAAGAAAATTGATTTTAAATGGTCTGATGGCACCGGCAATGACTTCCCTAGGCTTCGAGTGCGCGTTAGAGATGAATTAGTGGCTTTCGGTGCTCCAGATGAAATAGAAGTAGATATCAATGGCGTTATAAATGGTGGCAAACATCTAAAACCATACGAAGTCGACAAATTAGTTGCTGAACGCGGTAGCGATGTGGTCTTTTTTGATGGCCGTAATGCATTTGAGGCAAAAATTGGAAAGTTTAAAGATGCCGTAGTGCCAGATGTTGTAACTTCGCGCGATTTCATCAAAGAGATCGAAAGTGGAAAGTACGACGACTTAAAAGATAAGCCCGTAGTCACATATTGCACCGGCGGAATTAGATGTGAAATTCTCTCAGCAGTGATGGTTAATCGCGGCTTTAAAGAGGTTTATCAGATTGATGGTGGAATCGTTCGTTATGGCAATAAATTCGCGGATTCATCGCATTGGGAAGGCTCGCTATACACCTTTGATGATCGCATGACTATCGACTTTAGTGATGAGACCAAAGTAATTGGAAAATGTGATTCTTGCCAAGCGCCCACAAAAAACTTTTATAACTGTTCTAATCCGCAATGTCATGAGCTGTTCTTGCTTTGTGATAGCTGCAAGAATGATGATAAAAATCTTGCGTGCGTACATGATGTTTCGCGTAGTCATAAAGAAGAGCTAATCGGTTAATGACAACTCCGTGGGTTGTAGGTCCGCTCCCCGACCAAACAATTTCCTATGGTGATGCAATTGATCAAGTAATTGAGTTTTATAACGGAACCGGCCCTCTAGTCACGTTGATTCATGGGGGTTATTGGCGTCCTACTCATAACCGAGAACATATGCGTGCGCTTGCTGCAAAATTAGCCGAAAACGGTTTTCGGGTAGCAAATATCGAATATCGCCGAGATCCCGGAAGTCCAGAGATACTCTTTCAAGATGTTGATGCTGCCCTTTCCAGTTTAAATGGCTCGATAGCGCTAATCGGCTTTTCAGTTGGTGGTCAATTGGCGTTAATAGGTAAAAGTGACGCTCATAAATTAATTTTGCTTGCCCCAATCACTGACTTGCAACGAACTAAGGGCGAAAATCTAGGCGAAGGTGCGGTCGAAATATTTTTTGGAGACTGCGAACTTAAGCAATTTGACCCAATGCAGAAAAATTACGACCAACATCTTTACATTATTCATGGTGATGCTGACGATCGAGTGCCTTTAGAACACTCAAGAGATTTTGCCCGTGCAAAAGGCGCATCTTTAATGGAGGTAACAGGCGCGGACCATTTTGCAATGGTGGACCCAGATGGCCTTGCATTTTCATTGATTTTGCAGACCCTGTTATCAAAGTGATACCGAGTTTCGTTTTATTTGCAAAAGGACTTGCCTAAACTCGCCGACGTGAGTTCGCAAGCCTTAGCAGCAGGGCGTAAGAGATTGGCCGATGCGCTAGCTAGCGACCCAGATTTAGATTCCTTGCTAGACCGTTTTGATAATTGGTCGAAGGATCTTTGGGATGGCTTAGACGCCGTATATGACGGACACAGAACTTTGCCGCAAGTAATCGATGTGATTGCGCGAATACATAAGGGGCGATCAGCACCGCTTCGACAGCGTGATCATCAAAGAATTTTGCAATCAGATTGGTTTCAAGATCCTAAATCGATTGGGTACGTTTGCTATACCGATTTGTTTGCGGGTGATTTGCAAGGAATTAGATCAAAGATTTCTTATCTAAAAGAGTTGGGCATTACTTATCTTCACTTGATGCCGCTTCTAAATCCACGTCCAGGTAATAGTGATGGTGGCTACGCGGTGATGGATTACAAATCCGTTCGCCC
>JALRDT010000076.1 GCA_023262125.1 Candidatus Nanopelagicaceae bacterium
AACTGCAGCTCTTTCTCCAACAGAGTTTGCATTTACTCAAGCAGATTTTGATATCCAAGATGAGCATGCATATGAATTGATGCCATCTATTGTTGGCGATGAATCAGTTCGTGAGAAGTATGCATGTAACGGAATTCTGTCTTACACACCAGATGGAATGCCTATTCTTGGCGAAACTCCAGAAGTTAAGAATCTATGGTCAGTAGCTGCAGTGTGGATTAAGGAAGGTCCAGGAACTGCAAAGTCTGTAGCTGAATGGATGGTTCTAGGTGATTCACATATTGATCTTCACGCATCAAACATTGCTCGCTTCCATGAGCACCAGAAAGCTCGCGAACATGTGAAGGTTCGTGTTGCTGAAAGTTTTAACAAGACTTACGGAATTGTTCATCCAAACGAACAATATGAATCTAATCGTGGCGTTCGTAAATCATCTATGTATGATCGTGAAAAAGCACTCGGTGCAGTTTTCTATGAGACCGCTGGATGGGAGCGTCCATTCTGGTATGAATCAAATAAGGAACTTGTTGCAAAATTCGGTGACAAAGTTATGCCGCGCAAAGCTGAATGGGAATCACGCTGGTGGTCACCAATTATCAATGCTGAGCACTTACAGATGCGTGAAACTGCCGGAATTGTTGATCTTTCAGCATTCTTTATCTTTGATATTACTGGCCCATCTGCGCTCGCAGTTGTTCAGAAGGCAGCGCTTCGTCAGATGGATGTGGCAATAGGCCGTGTGGTTTACACACCAGTGCTTGGTCCAAATGGCGGTTTCAAATCTGACTTAACAATTATGCGTTTAGGTCAGAACCACTTCCGTGTTGTAACTGGTGGTGCACACGGTATGGCAGATAAGAAGTGGTTCTCAGATCTACTACCAGAAGATGGCACTGCAGCAATTGCAGATTTAACATCAACATACACAACCATTGGTATTTGGGGCCCAAATGCTCGCAAAATTTTGCAAGCAATTACCAAAGCAGATGTTTCAAATGAAGCATTTAAGTTTGGTACTTGCAAGACAATTGAAATTGGTTCACTTCGAGTACTTGCATCTCGTATCTCTTACGTTGGAGATCTTGGTTGGGAACTTTATATTCCAATGGAACAAGGCGAAAAGCTTTGGGATCTTATTTGGGAATCAGGTAAGAACCACGGCTTGATTCCAGTCGGAATAGGTGTTTACGGAACAACTGGCCGACTTGAGAAGAACTATCGTGCTTATGGCGCAGAGTTAGAAACCGAATACAACGTTGTTGAATGCGGAATGCAAACTCCAAAGTTGAAAGAGCAAGATTTTATTGGTCGTGTGGCACATGAAAAGCATCGCGCGGAGAAGCCAGTAACAATGCTTTGCACACTTTTCGTTGATGATCACACATCAAAGTCGGGGGTTAAGCGCTACATGCTTGGCAAAGAACCAATTCTTACTCTTGACGGAAAGACTATTGAAGATTCACATGGACGTCGTTCTTATGTAACTTCTGCAGGTTCAGCGCCATCACTTGGCAAGCACATTCTGATGTCATTTATTCCAACTGAAATGGCAAAGGTCGGAAATAAATTCTTAGTTGAATATTTAGGTGAGCAATATCCATGCAGCATTGCAGAAGTTGGTATTACTCCAGTATTCGATTCAAGCAATGAAAGGATTTTGGGCTAAAACATGGAAATTCTTGCTTGTATTAAGCGAGTACCAATTACTGGCAGTCAGTTAATGCTGACACCAGACAATATGGCGCTACAAACAGACAACATGGGATATGGCATCTCACCACATGAAGAGAATGCCGTTGAAGCTGGCGTCCAGTTAACAGAGCAAATTGGTGGTCAATTAACTCTGCTAACACTTGGACCAACAGATGCTGAAGAACAACTCCGTGCATCTCTTGCAGTTGGTGCAGCCCGTGCAATCTTGCTTGAAACTGATGGAAATGATTGGGATCCGCAAGCAACTGCAAATGCGCTAGTCGATGCAATCAAAGCAGAACCTACAAAGTTCGACATGATTATTTTCGGCGCAGAATCAGCAGATAGCGCTGGATATCAAATTCATATTCGTGTAGCGCATGCACTTGGAATGCCTATCATCACCAATGTTAAGGCGATGAAAGTTGAAGGTGGAAAAGTTCGCGGCGAGCGTGTAGTCGGAACACAGCGCGAGGTTTATGAAGCTCCACTTCCAGCAATTGTGACAGTGCGCGATGGTTTAAATGTTCCTCGTTATCCATCTGTCCCTGGTCGCATGCAGGCGCGAAAGAAACCAGTTGATATCAAAGCAGCTGGCGGTGCTGCGCCAAAGTTAGAGAAGTTGAAGTTAACTGTGGTTCCATCAAAGGCAACAGGTGCAGAGATTCTTGGTAATGGTCCGGATGCAGTGCCGGCCTTAGTTGAAAAATTTAAGCAGATTGGAGTGCTCTAATGATTCTAGTTCTTGTCGATCACGATCGTGGAACACTAGATCCACTTTCAACTCGTGCGCTAACTGCTGCACGCGGTATTGATTCTGATATTCAAGCAGTTGTCATCGGCGCTACAGGTTCAGCGGTTGCAGCTGAAGTTGGAAAGTTTGGCGCAAAAGTTCTGCATGTTGTAAATAATCCAGAAATTACAGATTACGCTCCCATGGCATCTGGTCGTGCGCTTTCAGAATTAGTAGATTCTTTAAAACCGGCGGCTGTAATCGCGGCAGGTTCTCCGCGTGGAAATGAACAATTAGCGCATTTGGCAGCGTTCAGAGATCTACCAATGGCTGCCGAGTGCACCAGTATCACTATTGGTGCTCCACATAAAGTGGTGCGCGCTCGTTGGGCAGGCAATTTACTTGAAGATGCAAATGTTCATTCGGATCTACTAATTGCATCAATAATGGCGTTAGCTTTCGAACCAGAAGAAGTTGGCGGAAGCGCAGAGGTAAAAGAAGTATCAGTTTCATTATCTCCGGAAGACACCGTAGTTAAAGTTTTAGATCGCGTTGGAGAATCTTCAACTGGTGGAGTAACACTTACCGATGCAAAGGTAATTGTCTCTGGCGGTCGCGGAGTTGGTGGCCCAGAAGGTTTTGGAGTAATTGAAGAACTTGCATCTTTACTTGGCGGAGCAGTTGGTTGTTCACGCGTTGTTACTGCATCTGGTTGGCGTCCACATTCAGAGCAGGTTGGACAGACCGGTTCGAAAGTAGCACCAAATCTTTACCTAGCTTGCGGAATTTCGGGTGCGATGCAACATATTGCTGGTATGAAGAACAGCAAAACCATTATCGCAATTAACACTGATCCAGAGGCAACAATTTTCCGCTATGCCGATTACGGCGTTGTTGGAGATTTACATCAAGTACTTCCAAAGTTAATCGAAGCAGTGAAGGCGGCAAAGTAAATGTCAGATATCGAAATTGCTCAGAAAGCAGTGATGAAACCAATCCAAGAGATTGGTGCATCTCTCGGTATCGCAGCAGAACATCTAGAACCTTATGGACATTACAAAGCGAAGATGTCCTTGAAGTACTTGGATTCATTGCCTGAGAAAAAAGATAGCAAGTTAATTTTGGTTACTGCGATTTCTCCTACACCAGCTGGTGAAGGCAAAACTACAACAACCGTTGGTCTTGGAGATGCTCTTCGCCATATTGGCAAGAACTCACTTATTTGCCTGCGCGAGCCATCACTTGGCCCTGTTTTTGGTATGAAAGGTGGCGCAGCTGGTGGTGGATATGCACAAGTTGTTCCAATGGAAGATATCAATCTTCACTTTACTGGCGATTTCAATGCAATTGCCCTTGCAAATAACTTGCTTGCAGCGCTCGTAGATAATCACATCCACCACGGCAATGCGCTAAATATTGATGTACGCCGTGTGGCATGGAAGCGCGTAGTAGATATGAACGACCGTGCACTTCGTGAAATTGTTAATTCGCTTGGAGGCGTCGGAAATGGTTATCCACGCCAAGATGGTTTTGACATAGTAGTGGCTTCAGAAATCATGGCGATTTTCTGTTTAGCAACTTCAATCGAAGATCTAAAAGAACGCATCTCTAAGATCGTGGTTGGTTACACCACAGATAAGAAGCCAGTGCTTGCGAAAGATTTAAATGCGCAAGGTGCCATGACTGTAATTCTTAAAGATGCTTTCCAGCCAAACTTGGTACAAACTCTTGAGAACACACCAGCATTTATTCACGGTGGACCTTTTGCAAATATCGCACATGGCTGCAACTCTGTGATTGCAACAAAATCAGCGATGAAGATTGCTGATTATGTTGTTACAGAAGCAGGCTTCGGTGCAGACCTTGGCGCTGAGAAGTTCATAGATATAAAGTGCCGTAAATCAGGCCTACGTCCAGATGCGTGTGTAATCGTTGCAACTGTTCGTGCGCTCAAGTATCACGGCGGTGCAGATCTAAAAGAACTTACAAACGAGAACTTAGATGCACTCGAAAAGGGAATTGTTAACTTAGAACGTCATGTTCATAATGTTTCAAAGGTTTACAACATCCCAGTCGTCGTTTCAATCAATAAGTTTGTTAGCGATACTGACAATGAAATTGCACTTCTTCGTAAAAAAGTCGAAGCAATGGGTGCAAAAATTACGTTGGCGAATCACTGGGCTGAAGGTGGCAAAGGCGCAACTGAACTTGCAGAGATTGTGGTGGAACTATGCGAAGAGCCAAATAAGGTGACCATGGTCTATCCAGATGAGGCAACGCTTTGGGATAAGGCAGTTGCAGTGGCAACCAAGATCTACGGTGCAGCTGAAGTTACAGCAGATGCAAAGGTACGTAATAAGTTGAAGGAGCTACAAGATGGTGGTTATGGCCACTATCCAATCTGCGTTGCAAAGACTCAGTATTCATTCTCTACCGATGCTTCACTTCGTGGAGCGCCATCTGGCCATTCCCTAAACATAAGAGAAGTGCGACTATCAGCTGGTGCGGAGTTCGTGGTTCTAGTATGCGGAGAGATTATGACAATGCCTGGTTTACCAAAGCTTCCTTCTGCAGAGAAGATTGATTATGTTGATGGAAAGGTTGTCGGCCTTTTCTAGGCGATAAATCATGATTTCTAATTCGTGGAACTCTGCAATTGCCGAAGATGTAATTGCAGCGCTTCGCGATGAGCCAGGCCCGGTACTCATCGCACTTCAGGCAATTCAAGAGAAATTTGGTTTTGTGCATGAAGATGCGTTGCAAATGATTGCTGATGCATTTAATGTCTCGCGTGCTGAGGTTTTTGGAGTATTTACTTACTATCATGATTTGAAGAAAAACCCTCAGAGCGAAAAGGCTGTGAAGATTTGTGCTGCTGAAGCATGTCAAGCTGTTGGTTGTGACAAATTGATTGCCGATGCAGAAGCAGCCGGAATAGAAGTCGAGAAAGCTTATTGCTTTGGTAATTGTGCACTAGGCCCGGCTGCAATGGTGGGTAATCGCTTGATTGGTCGAGCAACTCTGGAGAAATTGAAATGAAAATTTACATTCCAGGAGATTCGGCCGCTCAATCAATTGGTTCTGATTTAGTTGCGGTAGCAATCGCGGCGGAAGCTGCAAAGAGAAATCTTGATATTACTATTGTGCGAAATGGCACTCGCGGTGCCCTTTGGCTTGAACCTTTAGTTGAAATAGAAAAAGATGGCAAGAGAATTGGTTATTCCAATGTAACTAGCGATGATGCCGCAGCGGTATTAGATGGTAGCCATCCTTCAATTGGCGATGTAGACAAATTTGATTGGTTAGTAAAGCAAGATCGAATTACTTACAAGCGAGTTGGAATTATTGATCCTCTTTCAATTTCAGATTATGAAGCGCATGGCGGCTTTAAAGGTTTAACTCGCGCACAATCAATGTCGCAGGCAGAAATTGTCGCCGAAGTTACTGAATCTGGCCTTCGTGGCCGTGGTGGAGCAGGTTTTCCAGCAGGTATTAAATGGAAAACTGTCATGGAGGCGCAAGCCGATCAAAAATATATCTGCTGCAATGCCGATGAAGGGGATAGCGGAACTTTTGCAGATCGAATCTTGATGGAAGGTGATCCGTTCACATTAATTGAGGGTATGGCGATTGCAGCGCTAGCAGTTGGTGCAACTAAAGGATTTATTTATATTAGATCTGAATATCCAGCAGCAATCACCCAAATGAATAAAGCGATTGAAATTGCTGCTCCGAAGTTGGGTAATTTTGAACTTAAGGTTCGCGCAGGTGCAGGTTCGTATGTTTGCGGCGAAGAGACTGTGATGCTTGAATCACTAGAAGGAAAACGTGGGGTAGTTCGTGCGAAGCCTCCACTGCCTGCACTTGAAGGGTTATTTGGAAAGCCAACTGTAATTAATAATGTTTTGACATTGGCTTCAGTGCCAGAAATTTTGGCAAGCGGTGCTGATTCTTACAAAGCAAGAGGCGTGGGGCGTTCGCTTGGAACTCAAATTTTCCAATTAGCTGGAAATATTAAACAAGGCGGAATTGTCGAAATAGGTTTTGGAATTTCACTAGATGAATTAGTTAATGGTTTCGGAGGCGGAACGTTAACTGGAAAACCAATTCGTGCAATTCAAGTTGGTGGCCCGCTAGGTGCTTATTTTGATATTGATAAATTATCTGTAAGCGCAGATTACGAATCTATGGTTACAGCCGGTGGCATGTTGGGCCACGGTGGAATCGTGGTCTTTGATGAATCAGTTAATTTAGCCAAGCAGGCGCGCTTTGCCATGGAGTTCTGCTCCATCGAATCATGCGGTAAGTGCACGCCATGCCGCATTGGTTCTACACGTGGCGTTGAAACTATTGATTTAATTATCAACGGTAAAGATGTAGTGAAAAACAAGGAGTTATTGCTAGATCTATGCGAGGTAATGACAGATGGATCTCTTTGCGCAATGGGTGGCTTAACGCCACTTCCTGTAAAGAGCGCTTTAACTAATTTCCCAGAAGACTTCGGAGGAGCAAAATGAGCTTAATAATGGAACCAGATTTCGGTACTCCTAAATCTAAGCGCACCGACAAAGTCACTGTAGAAATTGATGGTCAAACAGTTGAAGTACCTGCAGATACTTCAATCATGCGCGCCGCAGCAGAGTGCGGAATAGATATTCCTAAATTATGCGCAACCGATCGTTTAAAAGCTTTTGGTTCTTGCCGACTTTGTGTAGTCGAAATTGATGGTCGTAAAGGAACACCATCTTCATGCACAACTCCTGTTGCAGATGGCATGAAAGTTTCAACAAAATCAGAGAAATTAGATCGTATGCGCCAAGGCGTCATGGAACTTTACCTCTCAGATCATCCAGAAAATTGCGAAGTAGGAGATGCCTGCCAAGTTCATGGAGTAGCAAAGAAAGTTGGCCTTAAGGAAGTTCGATACGAAGCGAAGAAAACGCACCTTGATTTATCTAAAGATGAATCAAATCCATATTTTAATTTTGATTCAACAGAGTGCATTGTCTGCAATCGATGTGTTCGAGCTTGCGATGAAGTCCAAGGAACTTTTGCGCTAACAATCACTGGTCGCGCATTTGATGCTCGTGTTAGCGCTGGAAATAAAAATTTCGTTGAATCTGAATGCGTTTCATGTGGTGCGTGTGTTCAAGCTTGCCCAACTGGCGCACTGAAAGAGAAGAATCTCTTATCTATAGGTACACCAACTAGATCTGTAGAAACTACCTGTGCCTATTGTGGAGTTGGTTGTTCATTCAGAGCAGAGATGAAAGGCAACGAAGTTGTCCGCATGGTTCCTTTGAAAAATGGTGGTGCAAATGAGGGCCATTCATGCGTAAAAGGTCGATTTGCCTGGGGTTACGCCTCGCACCAAGATCGTCAACTATCACCAATGATTCGTGAAAAAATTACAGATGAATGGCGCAAAGTATCTTGGGCAGAAGCTATTACATACGCTGCAAATGGTTTGAAAAAAGTTCAAGAAACTTATGGTTGGAATTCTATTGGTGGCATCACTTCTTCACGTTGCACCAATGAGGAAGTATATGTAGTACAGAAAATGGTGCGTGCGGCATTTGGCACAAACAATGTTGATACCTGTGCACGTGTATGCCATTCACCAACTGGTTATGGTTTAAATAAAACTTTCGGAACATCTGCAGGTACTCAAGATTTCGAATCTGTTGAGCATGCAGATGTAATTATGGTAATTGGTGCCAATCCAACTGATGCACACCCAGTGTTTGCCTCACGCGTAAAGAAAACTCTTCGCAAAGGTGCAAAGCTAATTGTGGTTGATCCACGCCAAATTGATTTAGTTAAATCCCCACATATAAAGGCAGAACATCATCTACAACTACTACCAGGTACCAACGTTGCAATAATCAACGCTCTCGCTCATGTTGTAATGACTGAAGGACTTGAAGATAAGAAATTCATCGAAGAACGTTGTGATACTGAAGCATTTAAAGTTTGGGCTGAGTTCATAAAGAGACCAGAGAATTCACCGGAAGCGATGGAGAAAATTTCTTCAGTTCCAGCATCTGAAATTCGTGCCGCAGCTCGTTTATATGCTTCAGTACCAAATGGTGCTATTTATTACGGCTTAGGAGTTACCGAACATAGCCAAGGTTCAACTATGGTTATGGGTATTGCTAACTTAGCAATGGCCACTGGAAATATTGGTCGCAAAGGCGTTGGTGTAAATCCACTTCGTGGCCAAAACAACGTTCAAGGTTCATGCGATATGGGCTCTTTCCCGCATGAATTACCGGGATATCGCCATATTTCAAATCCAGATACTCGCGCAATTTACGAAAATCTTTGGGGAGTTAAGTTAAAAGAGAAGCCAGGTATGCGAATTCCAAATATGTTGGATGCTGCAATTGCTGGCGAATATAAAGGAATTTATATTCAAGGTGAAGATATTGCGCAATCCGATCCAAATACTCAACATGTAACAGCTGGACTTGCAGCTATGGATATGGTGATTGTTCAAGATTTATTCCTAAATGAAACTGCAAAATATGCGCACGTATTTTTACCAGGTACCTCTTTCCTTGAAAAAGATGGCACTTTTACAAATGCAGAGCGACGCATCAATCGTGTTCGTCCAGCAATGCCTTCTCAGACAGGTAAAGATGAATGGGAAGTAACTTGTGACCTTGCTAAAGCAATGGGTTACAACATGCATTACGACAACGCCGCACAAATCATGGAAGAGATTGCAGCTACAACTCCAACTTTTGCCGGTGTTTCACATTCACTTCTTGATGCCGAAGGCAGCATGCAGTGGCCAGTAAACGAAAAAGCACCAAGCGGTACTCCAATTATGCATATTGAAAGATTTGTTCGAGGCTCTGGAAACTTTATGTTGACTCCATATGTAGCAACCGAAGAGAAAACCAATCGCAAATTCCCATTGTTACTTACAACTGGTCGAGTCTTAAGTCAGTACAACGTTGGTGCACAGACTCGTCGCACTGAAAATAATGTTTGGCATCCGCAAGATACTCTTGATATTCACGAATCAGATGCTGAGATGCGTGGTATTAAAGATGGATCATGGGTCAAACTCTCAAGTCGCGTTGGTGAAACATTGATGCGCGCGCGAGTAACTGACGAAGTAGCACCTGGCGTGGTTTGGACTACTTTCCACTTTCCAGAATCAGGTGCAAACGTAATCACAACCGATTACTCCGATTGGGCGACAAATTGCCCTGAATACAAGGTAACTGCGGTTCAAGTCGAGCCAAGTGAAGCGATTGCCAAGTTGGCACACCACGGAGAACATGGCGACGTTCAGTTAGATTCAATTATTCGCATGGCAAATCAAATTGCAATGAATATTCCTTCTGCAGGTGCGCCTGAAATTGAAGTGGCACATCACATGACGCAGTTCTGGACACCAATAATGCGCCAGCGCCTTGCTGACGATGTTGATCCAGCTCTGTTATCAGATGTGGTTAAGAAGGCGCTTGAGCTCGTCAAGCAATCCTGATTCTCCGACAACTTCGATCTCTAAAGGTAACTTCATTAAATCTGCTGCAGCCTGTGCTGCAATCTTTAGCTCTTCAGTTGTATTCTGTGCCAGCCAGACAACTTTTTGGTAATTCTTAAAATAGTCATCAATTAATTCAGGATGCCTATCTAAACCCAGCTCGACAACCACACTTCTATGAAAAGATTTAACTAAATAATCCGTGAAGAAATATGTACCAGTAGTTGTTAATTCAAAAACTCTCTGCTTTCCAGCAAAAACGTCATAACAATGATCCCCGCCAAGTCTTTGTATTGCGTACTTTTCAATAACTTTATCTAGTGCTCCATAGGTACCGCAATCGGAGTAAGCAACTGCAATTTTCTGGTATCTATCTTTAATTTCTGCAATTTTTGATTCTACCTCGCCAGCAATTTTTTCAGGCTGGTTGTGAAGTAATGGCGGCAATGGGTAGATCGTGATATCAAAATTCTCTCGTGATGCGATATTAGAAATATGGGTAGCTATCGCACCACACGCAATCACGGCAGTGGTCAAACTGGGAAAGCCAATCTTTCTACGAACTTATCATTGAAATCTTCGCGATCAGATAGTTCTACATATTTGATTTCATCTAGCAAAGTCATAGCACCGTGGCGTTCCTGAGTTGAAAGCAGTGCCATCTTTGCACCTTCACCAGCAACGTTACCTGCTGAAACAATGCGTAAAACGCTGATTTTTGGCACAAGTCCAATCTTTACGGCAGATGCGGGGGACAGGTAGGAACCAAAAGAACCTGCAAGTAGCACTTGCTGAATATCTTTATCTTCAATTCCAAATTCTTCTGCTAATAACGCCCAACCTGTCGCAATTGCCGCTTTGGCAAATTGCAATTCACGAACATCTCTTTGGCTTAAGAAAATATCTTCCGTGAGCATGTAAATCTTTTCGCCATCGCGTTCGACCAAATTTGGATCATCTACGGCATTGAACTTGCCAGATGAATCGAGAATACCTAATTGAACCAAGCAAGCTACGGCGTCAACTAGACCAGAACCACAAATACCAATCGCAGGTGCGTCATCAATTGTGCCAATTTCAAGTTTTCCATCAACGACTTTTACGGTTTCAATAGCACCAGCCGCAGCACGGACACCACATTTAATTGAGGCAGCTTCAAATGCTGGGCCTGCCGGGGCAGCAGTTGCCAGAATTTTTTCTCCATTACCTAAAATAATTTCGCAATTAGTTCCGACATCGATAAATAAACGTAAGCGCTTGTCGCGATCCATTCCTGAAGCAAGTGCTCCCGCGACAATATCGCCACCAACATATGCACCAAGTGAAGGCAAAATAATTGCTTTACCTCTTGGGTGGATAGATAATCCAAGTTCAGTTGCATTTACTGGCTGATAATCTGCAGTAGCCATAATAAATGGTGCGACGCCGAGTGGTTCTGGATCTATTCCTAGAATAATTTGAGTCATAGTTGCATTTCCAGCCATCGCAACTTCGTAGACATTAAGCGGATTGATATCTGCCTCTTCACAAACTTCTCGAGTTAATTGCGCCAAAGTCTCTTGTGCCAATGTGCGAAGTTTGCCCAAACCTTCTGGGTCCATCATGGTTGCGCTGATTCGAGTGATGACATCTGCACCAAATGGTTGTTGCTTATTTAGTATCGATTTAACAGCTGCAGGCGCCCCAGTATTTAAGTCAATCAAAGTAGCAACTACGGTTGTCGTGCCCAAATCAAAGGCAATTCCGAAGCGAATTTCACTGGTATCTCCGCCTTCAACGGCGATTAACTCTTGATCGGCGAAAACGGCTGTGACTTTAAAATGATTCTTACGTAAGACCGTTGGAAGCTCTCTAAGCAAATCTAAAGAATAAGTCGGCTCTATATCTTCAATTGCTTCAAGAAGTCTAACTATGTCCGTGCGTTGATCCGACAGTGTAGGTTCTGAAAGTTCGACATAACGCTTTTGAATTCCAGGTCGCAAAATTATTTGTCGACCAACACCTACCGTCGCAGCTTTTGGTCTAGTAGTAAGAGGCGGAACATCAATCGAAATATCTTTTGTGGTTCGGACCATGCAAGCAAGGCGCCAGCCATTTTGAATCTCATCTGTAGTGAAAGCGCGGAAATCTAATTTAGAGGGTTCGACGCTTCCATCTGTGATTTGTATTTTGCACTTTTTACAAGTTCCGTAACCACCACAAGTTGAATCAATAGCAATTCCATTCCATGATGCTGCATCAAACGCACTCACGCCAGATGGAACGGTAACTATCTTTTCAGCAGATACTTCACCATCTTTTTCTAGCGCACGAAAGTGCAACTTAACGCGGCTAGCGCCATCATGTCCGGCAAGATCCGGGTTGAATTCTTTTGCCATATCTCCAGATTAAGCCTCTGCTTTAGCTGCTGCTTCCATTGCTCGGAAGCGAGTAATCCAAGCTCCGCCATATTGATCATTTCCAAGCAGAATATCGGTGGCACGAACTGCAGAGACAATTTCTGGAGTTCGTGCATCCATAACTGCAGAAGTTAAACCAACTGCCATTGCAGCAGGTAAGAACGCAGCATTAATCGCATGGCGATTTGGCATACCAAATGAGACATTTGATGCGCCACAGGTCATATTTAGATCCCAACGTTGTTTGATCTCATAAACAGTATCGAAAAATAAGTTACCAGCTTGAGGCTCTGCACCAATTGGCATTGCAAGTGGGTCGATCACAATTCGATCGTGCGAGATACCGTGTTTGTCACATGCGCGAAGGATCTTTTCGGTGATCTTCAAACGATCGGCAACTGTCATCGGAATCTCAGTTTCAT
>JALRDT010000123.1 GCA_023262125.1 Candidatus Nanopelagicaceae bacterium
TTCCAATGGCTGCATAGCAGGCAATAGGTACCCAATTGGGCATTTCTTCGAAGGAACTAATTTGTCCACCTGCAATTAAATTACGAGAACCATTTGGGTTTTCGCCAACATAACGAGCAACTATACGTCCTTCTGATTCCAACATATTTAAAGTGTTGTCATCACACTGGAAAGAGCCTTCACCATTCTTAAGTGGAATCGTGATGTGTTGGCCGACTTGAAAATCACTAGTCCACATAGTTTTATTATTTGTAATCTCTAACTCTTGATCTTTGCAGATGAAGTGCAAATCTTTATTGCGAGTTAATGCTCCCGGTAATAGATGTGATTCGCAAAGAATTTGAAAACCATTACAAATTCCTAAAACTGGTAATCCGGCTTTGGCTTTTTCAATTACATCAGTCATAACCGGTGCAAATCTAGAAATTGCACCACAACGTAGATAGTCGCCATAAGAAAATCCGCCGGGCAGGACAACGGCATCTACATTTTGAATTGAAGAATCGCCATGCCAGAGTGCAACTGCTTCTCCGCCAGCTTCGCGGACTGCACGCTGAGCATCTCGATCATCTAATGATCCCGGAAAAGTTACGACGCCAATTCGCATTATTTCTCAACTCGTACTGTGTAATTTTCGATAACTGGATTTGAGAGTAGAACTTCTGCAGCTTTTTCAATATCTGCCATTGTAGGTTCGCCATCAACTTCGATTTCAAATCGCTTACCTTGACGTACGCTCTGGGCAAAGTTAAAACCTAAACGTGGCAGAGCTGATGCCACCGCTTGTCCTTGTGGATCAAGAATCTCAGGCTTCAACATAACTTCAACAATGATTTTTGCCATTTTTAGCTCCTCTTACCGGTTAATCTGAAAAGTGCCTCTTCATATCGAGCTGCGGTTTTCTCCACTATTTCTTGCGGAATAGTAGGTGGTTCGCTTTCTTTATCCCAAACGCTGGCCAGATAATCTCTTAAATACTGCTTATCAAAGGAGGTTCGGTCCTGATCCCAGAATCTTGAGGAATCTGGGGTGAGCGCTTCATCGCCAAGGGTGATGGTGCCGCTTGCATCTCTACCGAATTCAAATTTAGTATCGACCAAAATAATATCTTTGAGGGCCGCATAATCTTTAGCGCGGTCATAGAGCGCCAAAGTTAAACGTCTCAATTCTGCGGCATCTTCTGCACCGACAATTTCTGCGGCTTGAGCGAAATTAATATTGATATCGTGATCGCCTATTTCAGCTTTTGTCGCAGGAGTGAAAATTGATTCTGGCAATTTTGATCCATCGGTTAATCCGGCAGGTAATTTATTGCCACAGACTTCTTGGTTGGATTTGTATTCAACCCAACCGCTGCCGGTTAGATATCCACGCGCCACACATTCGATTGCAAACATTTGAAGTGGTTTTGCAATAACCGCACGCCCAACAACTGTTGCTGGGACATCAGTTGAAATAATGTGATTAGGAACAATATCTGAGAGAAGTTCAAACCAGAAAAGAGATATTTGAGTAAGTATCTTTCCTTTATTTGGAATTTCGGTTGGTAATACCCAATCAAATGCACTGATGCGATCAGATGCCACAATTAATAATCCTTTAGATACCTTTGCTCTACCCGGTGCTAAATCATCTAACACATCA
>JALRDT010000083.1 GCA_023262125.1 Candidatus Nanopelagicaceae bacterium
GTTCGAGGTGCTGGGCGTCGGGTTCGGTCCGCGGCTGCCTGCGGCGGGCTGGGGGACGGGGCTCGGGCTGATCGCGTCGGCCTTGGATATCGGGTAGAGGTAAAAAGCATTCGATCTAAACGAATTTTTCCTGACTTCTTGTCGACCTCATATTTATTTCTAGAGCCTGCCGGAATTTCGATTAAGACATCTAAAGTTAATTCGTTCAAGTGCAAACTTCCTTAGTTAAAGTTTAAAAAGAAAAATAAAAACTTGGGGTGAATGACGGGGCTCGAACCCGCGACATTCCGGACCACAACCGGATGCTCTACCAGCTGAGCTACATCCACCATGTCGTATTTCGGACTGGCGTAGTTTATCAGCCTTATTCGCTTGCGCTATCCCCGTTAAATGCGGCGGCAATCTGCTTGATATCGGCGCTCTGCGGCCCTGGTTGATCTACGAAAACGGTCTTTCTATAGAACGATAACTCTGCAATTGAATCTTTTATATCTCCAAGCGCTCTGTGATTTCCAGTCTTGGCAGGGGAGTTGAAGTAAACCTTTGGATACCAACGGCGGGTAAGTTCCTTAATAGATGAGACATCAATGGTTCGGTAATGAAGATGTTCGGCAAGCTTTGGCATATCGCGCGCGATAAAGATGCGGTCTACGTAAACCGAATTTCCAGCAATTGGAGATTTACCTGCCACCACACCAGAGCTTTCAAGATATTTCAAGATTGTATTTTCGGCATCTGAAACTGAAACTCCATTTGGAATTTCATCGATCAATCCCGAATCGGTATGCATCTTGGTGACGAACTCGTTCATGCCTGAGATTTGCTCGGGGGTAGCTTTGATGACTAAATCGACGCCTTCGCCGATGTTGTTTAAATCAGAGTCGGTCACCAGGACTGCGATTTCAACCAAGACATCGTTTTTGGTGTCGAGGCCGGTCATTTCGCAATCGACCCAGACTAGATTCGGAGACGCGCTCGCATTGCCATTGCTCATATGGCGTAAGGGTAGAACATCCCACCTAAAAATCTAGCTAGTAAGTTCATATCTAGTTAACCCTCCGTTCACCTTGGAATTGGTTTGAACTCATCTAAGTACCGCAGGATACGGGTCGTGACTTCGGTGAACTCTCCAATCTCAGGCAATTACTCGCGACCAACCCCTCGCGAAATTACCACTAAGCCAAGACGTTCAGATCAAGTTTTTCGTGCAGTCGTCACATTTGGCGGAATGGCATCTTTGGTTATTTTAGGTTTGATTGCATTCTTTTTATCACTCAAAGGTGTTCACATTCTCCAAGAAGAGAAATTTAAATTCATCACTCAATCTAGCTGGGAAGTTATTACTGATGAGAATGGAAATATAAGTCAGAAGAAATTTGGTATTGGAGCGATGTTAATAGGCACATTTTTATGTGCTTTAATCGCTGTGATTATCGGTGTTCCAATTTCAGTTTTAAGCGCTATTTATTTGACATTTTATGCAAAAGGAAAAATTCGAGCATTTTTAATTTCGCTCATTGATTTAATGGCAGCATTTCCATCTTTGCTATTTGGTTTTTGGGGCTTTTTTGTATTTATGAGTTCGGCTGAATATTGGGCAAAATGGATAAATAAATATTTTGGATTCATACCAATCTTTGATGTGCCGGCGCCGATTTTTGAGCGTTCTCCATTTATTGCAGGCTTAGTTTTAGCAATCATGATTATTCCAATTGTCACTTCAATTTCCAGAGAAGTTTTTTCTCAAACCCCACTGGATCGAATCCAAGCTGCGTATGCTCTTGGCGCGTCAAAGTTTGCAATGATTAAAGCAGTAGTTATCCCATACGGACGCGGTGGTGTCATTGGTGGCGCAATGTTGGGGCTAGGTAGAGCAATGGGAGAGACGGTCGCCGTTTATACAGTGCTGAATATTGTTTATCAAATTAATTGGCAAGTCTTATTTGGCGCAGGTGGCAATGTGGCATCTCTAATTCTTCTTAAGTTTGGCGAAGCTGGTCCATATGAAGTAGATGCGTTGATGGCAGCAGGACTAATTCTTTTCTTACTGACACTTGTGGTTAATGCGGTGGCGGATCTTCTAGTATCAAGATTTGGCGGAAAAGGTCGATGAATACAGTTAATATTCCTACACCTATTAAACCTTGGGAACCAACTCGCAAAGATAAACAAATAAATTATTTGCTATTTGGTCTGGCAAGTTTAGTCTCTGGGCTACTAGTCAAATTTACTTTCTTCAGTGGCAAAGCTGGGTTCGCCATAAGTTTTTTCTTAGCAGTGCAGGTAATTTTCGTTATTCATAATTACCGTAGAGAAGGTGCACCTGCCGCTAAGGACGCTTTACTGAAAGGATTTACGCTTTTAGGAATTTCGCTCACACTTATTCCAATCATTAGCATTGTTACAACTGTTGCGATAAAAGGATATAAAGGTCTGCATTTTGGTCTGCTGTTTAAAGATATGGCCTTAGCATCAGTAAACGATCCAATTGCGCAAGGTGGATTGCTCCATGCGCTCGTCGGAACCGTAATTATGGTCGGTGGTGCGCTAATAATAAGTTTTCCAATAGGCGTATTGACCGCTCTCTATTTGACTGAAATAAAAGGAAAATTCTCAAGACCTATCAGATTCTTAGTCCAAGCGATGAGTGGCGTGCCTTCAATTGTGGCCGGACTATTTATCCTCTCAAGTTTGGTATACCCGGTGACCAAAGAGTTATCAGGTTTGATGGGTTCATTTGCGCTTTCGATTCTCATGATTCCGACAATTGCAAGAACAGCGGAAGAAATGTTGCTTTTGATTCCTAACGATTTGCGAGAAGCTGGTGTTGCACTTGGTTCAACGCAATGGAAGACAGTTTCATCTGTAGTCTTGCCAGCTGCTAAGAGTGGGTTAATTACAGCCATAATTCTGGGCGTCGCGCGTATCATCGGTGAGACGGCGCCTTTGCTATTGGTTTCAGGCGGCGGAGATTCACTTAATTTAAATCCGACAAGTGGCGCTATGGGCTCTCTTCCATATTACATCTGGAAAGCTTTCTTAACTGGTGGAACTGAGGAAGCTTTTGCTCGAGCATGGGGCGGCATGTTGGTTTTATTGATATTTATTTTTATTTTATTTGGATTAGCTCGTTATTTGAGCAGAAGCAAGTCAAATTAAGGAGATGCAAATGCAGGGTCAAAGCACATTAGCTGATATCGCAAAGAAGCGAGCTGAGCGAGTTCACAACAACCAGGCAATTGCTACGGACATGGAGGCAATTGGCGTACATGCATGGTTTGGCGCCAAACATGTTTTATCTGATGTCAATTTAACTTTCCCGTCAGGATCTGTAACGGCTCTGATTGGCCCTTCCGGATGTGGAAAATCGACATTTATCAGAACTCTAAATCGCATGCATGAATTTATTCCCACCGCTGCGATGGCAGGTCAGGTGATGCTTGATGGGGAAGATATTTATGCACCAGGTACAGATGTCACAAAAATTAGGTTAAAAGTTGGAATGGTTTTTCAAAAGCCAAATCCATTTCCTTCAATGACAATTGGTGAAAACGTGCTGTCAGGTTTGAAATTAGCGCAATTGAAAAAGAGTAATACCGATGAATTGCTTGAATCTTGTTTAATTCGCGCTGGACTTTGGAATGAAGTTAAGGATCGCCTTGGCGAACATGGTGGATCACTTTCAGGCGGTCAGCAGCAACGTCTATGCATCGCACGAGCTTTGGCGGTAGAGCCTGAAGTACTTCTAATGGACGAGCCATGCTCTGCTCTTGATCCAGGATCAACGCTTCGAATTGAAGACACAATTGCCGAGCTTTCAGATTCAATGACGATTGTCATCGTGACCCACAATATGCAGCAAGCTGCCCGCGTATCTGATTACACCGCTTTCTTTCTATCTGATGGTGGCCCTGGAATCATGGTCGAGACAGGGGAGACGGGCAAGATTTTCTCCTCTCCGCTAGATAAGCGCACTGAAGATTACGTAACTGGCCGCTTCGGCTAACACCAAATGTTCACTTTCGAGGCGAGCGTTGTTTACCTCGAATTTCAGTTCAGTTATTTTGAAAATATAACTTTCGTAGCGTGTTCACTAGACCACAATATGAAAGGTTAAGAATGAAGTTCTCTTCAAAAATTAAGGCTGTGGGCCTTGCAGCAGTTATGGTGCTGTCAGTAGCGCAACCTGCTCATGCCGTTGATTTAGCAGGTTCTGGTGCTTCTTTCGTCGATCCACTATTACAGGCTTGCAAAGCTGGTTTCGCGAAAAAGACCGGACATTCATATGTTTATACCTCAACTGGTTCAGGTACCGGTAAGAAAAATTCTGATGCACAGATTGGTGATTTCTGGTTCTCAGACTCTGCACATACCGCATCAACTAAGCGATCAACCGTATTCCATGCTCCAATCATTGCAGCGCCGATTGCCGTTCTAGTAAATCTTCCTGCAAAGAAAGATATTTATCTCTCCGCTGAAACTGTCGCAAAGATTTTCGCCGGTGAAATTACTAAGTGGAATGATCCAGAAATTGTTGCTGACAATAATCGCTCTGTAACAACAACTGTTTACAAGAAAGATGCAGCCGGAAACGTTGCTAAGGACAAATCAGGCAATCCAATTGTTCTTACTTCACGCACTAAGAATATTTACTACACACTTCCAAATCAGCCAATTAAGGTTATTTTCCGCGCTGACGGATCTGGCACTTCAAATAACTTCACTAAGTGGTTAAATGGCGTGGCTCCAACTGTATGGACCAAGCCAGCAAACGATGCATTCACTACTGCATTCCCAGGAAATATTAATGATGCGAAGAACATCGGTCGCATTGTTGGCGCAAACCAATCACAGGGAATCGCAACATTGGCGAAGAAGACTCCATACTCAATTACTTATGCTGAGAAGAACTGGGGCGATGCTTATGGCCTACGCGCTGCATACGTAGGCAACGCGTCTGGTCAATTTACATATCCAGATTCAGCTGCTGTTTCAGCATTCTTGGGCGAAGCTAATCAAGATGCCAACGGAATCGTTTCATACAACTATAAGACCGATGTGAAGGGTGCTTACACTCTTGGAATCATCTCTTACATGTTGGTTGAAACTAAGTATTCATCAAAGGAAAAGGGTGATGCAGTAGAGGCCCTTGCTAAGTACATTCTTTCATCTGATTGCTCAGCAGTAAATCCAAAGCTTGGATACGTAGTTGTTGCCGGCACCTTCTTGGCAAAAGCAAATTCTCAGATTGCAAAGATGAACAAGGGCTAATTTAGAAAAATCTCGGGAAGTGAAAAACCCAGTGCCGCTCGGCACTGGGTTTTTCTTATGTGCGCCTAGCAGGAATCGAACCTGCGACGCCGGGCTTAGAAGTCCCGCGCTCTATCCGACTGAGCTATAGGCGCTTGTGATTTGTTCAATGCTAATTCTACCGACTATATACATTAAGGTTTCCACTTATGGCTGAGTTCATTTATACGATGAAAAAGGCGCGCAAGGCGCATGGCGACAAGGTAATTCTTGATGATGTCACATTGATGTTTTTGCCAGGCGCAAAGATCGGTGTGGTTGGCCCAAACGGTGCAGGTAAATCAACTGTTCTACAAATTATGGCTGGATTGCAGCAACCATCAAATGGTGAAGCTTTTCTTACCCCTGGTTACACCGTCGGGATCTTGCTGCAAGAACCACCATTAAATGAAGAGAAGAATGTTTTAGAGAATGTTCAGGAAGGTGTTGCCGAAACTATTGCGATGCTAAATCGTTTTAATGATATTAGCGCAGAGATGGCAAACCCTGATGCAGACTATGACAAATTGTTAACAGAGATGGGTAATCTTCAAGAGCAACTTGATCACCGTAATGCTTGGGATTTAGATTCACAATTAGAACAGGCTATGGATGCGCTTCGATGCCCACCGGCTGATGCCGATGTAAAAGTATTATCTGGCGGAGAACGTCGCCGCGTTGCTCTTTGTAAATTACTTTTGCAGCAACCAGATCTTTTACTTCTTGATGAGCCAACCAACCACTTAGATGCCGAATCAGTACTTTGGCTCGAACAACATTTATCTAAGTACCCGGGCACAGTTGTGGCAATTACCCACGATCGTTACTTCTTAGACAACGTCGCACAATGGATTCTTGAATTAGACCGTGGTCGCGCCTATCCATATGAAGGCAACTACTCAACTTATTTAGATACCAAAGCAACGCGTTTAAAGATTGAAGGCCAGAAAGATGCGAAGCGCGCGAAGCGATTAGCCGATGAACTTGAATGGGTTCGCCAAAATGCAAAGGGCCGCCAAGCGAAATCTAAAGCCCGTCTTGCTCGATATGAAGAGATGGCTGCAGAAGCTGACAAGATGCGAAGATTGGACTTCGAAGAGATTCAAATTCCACCTGGGCCGCGACTTGGAAATGTAGTTGTCGAAGTTGATCACTTATCAAAGGGCTTTGGAGATCGATTATTAATTGACGATCTATCTTTTACCTTGCCACGTAACGGAATTGTTGGAGTCATCGGACCAAATGGCGCTGGTAAAACCACATTATTTAAAATGCTTATGGGAATGGAAACTCCAGATTCAGGCAGCGTAAAAGTTGGCGAAACTGTGAAAATTTCATATGTAGATCAGTCACGTGGCGGAATCGATCCAAAGAAAACACTTTGGGAAGTGGTATCTGACGGTCTAGATTTCATCAAAGTTGGCCAAGTTGAAATGCCATCACGTGCATATGTTTCAGCTTTCGGTTTCAAAGGACCAGATCAACAAAAACCAGCAGGTGTCTTATCTGGTGGTGAAAGAAATCGTCTCAACTTAGCTTTGACTCTAAAAATGGGTGGAAATTTATTGCTGCTCGACGAACCAACTAATGACCTTGATGTCGAAACACTTGGTTCATTAGAAAATGCACTTCTCGA